>NZ_JBLZNI010000023.1:0-34204 GCF_051194165.1 Halorubrum shenae
AGCTATCCCACCGTTCTCATCAGCTTGATGAACACCACCCAATCGGCGAAATGGCTGGTGGTCACGGTCGAATACCCGACCCTCGGACTTGCCATCGCATTGGTTCTTCTGGTCAGATTTACATCTCTGTTCGATAGGAAGACGCCTCGGATGTAATCAGATGCCTACAATCGCCCATAGACAAGCACTGTCTATCCCCGTCTCACGGAACTGTTCGGTGACTCTTGTTTCGACGGGGTAGGCCCTGTTGAAAGCCTCATCCGGTGATATCTTCTTGGAGCCGCGCTGAATACAGAGCGCGAGTCCCGTAGTAAGTTCTTCTCGGATTCGGTCAGGCCGGATCGCTCAGTACAGTGAATCAGTTAGAAGACTCCGGCGAGGCCGGCCGCACCACTCACAATCATGCTGACGCCAAGCAAGAGTATCAAGATTTGTCGGAGACTGAGGGCGTCATACCCTGTCATAGGATCAGTATGACGGATTGTTATTAGTTCTATGCTCCGAGCAATAGGATGGTTCGTAAGCGAATTCTACCGGCTGATTCAGGATATAGATGGAGAAAATAACATTGTTCAGGTGCTGACTACATCCTCTGTATCTCGCACAGCGTTCTTGACCGCATGAGGGTGATTTCGCGGGCCGACCGGTACACGTGTCTCCCGTGTTAATCTCGGAGAGGTCAAACTCTGTAGCTACTATGAGTCTCCGAGAACCCACGCTACCTGCATCAAGACTCTATCCCGTAGTGGAGAGACTTACCCCTCCCAGAAGGCCTCGATACGTTTGTCAAGACGAGCGAGCACGGTGGCGAGTACGTCCCGCCAATCGGGTGGATAATCAGCATCGTCACCTGGTGTTGCTGCATCCGGAGGCGGGTGAAAGTGCTCGCGGGTGTTGTGATCGTTGGGGTGGCGATCCCATCGACACTCCCACGAATTACTTGCCTGATACTGCTCGGCGTAGTGGATGCTGAAGTCGTCGGTCTCGAACCATCGGATCCGAAGCGACGCGCGCGTGACCCCACTAGGAAAGTATCCGAGGTCGTAGTCAGCAACGACAGCGTTTGGCGCATACCCGGGCCGTGCGTGGACACTCTCGAATCGAGCGCTTCGGAGGAGGTGAGAGGCAATCCGGTCGAGAACCCCAGTATCGATCGGGCCGGTACTGTGTGGGTTGCCCGGCTGCTCAGGCATCGATGTGACTAGGAGTGCTACCGGAGGCAGGGTGGTCACGTCTCGCCGCATCGAGAAGCGCTGCTCGCTGTTCGAGTGTCTTCCACTCAGAGAGCGCCTCCCACGCGTCTTCAGTTGCCATGTCTCTGCTGGCTTCAACCAGAGAGATCTCGTTCGGATCGTCTGCGTCGAATTGCGCTCTGTACGCTTCGATTTTGTCGAGTGTGTCTGTAAGCTCGTCAACGAGTTCTTGATCGGTGTATTCGTCGCGGAGACGGTCAATGCGACGCCACTGAAAATACGCGTTGTTGCGCTCGAACCGGACGGGCCGACCGTCATGGCGGTGAACCATGCCCATCTCGTCGAACCACGCGAGATAGTCTCGGGCAGTCTCGGTACCGCAGTCAGCGAGATCAGCGATCTCGGAGACCTTCGTGGGAGTTCGAAGCCCAGTGATGACATCAAGGAGCCGTTCCCGGATCGGTCCATCTTTGAGAAGCGCCCCGGGTGACTCAAGTTCGGTGAGATCCGGCGGAGACTCCTCACTGCCGTACGCTTCCTCAGGGATGTCAGTGACGTCCATTCATGTCACCTCGTTACTACGGCTTTAGGTGTAAGACGGCATATATCTGTGGTTCACTGAATTAATTCTGTTTTACTTTGATCCCGACAACGAAACACCCGGCTCGTTGCCGTACTGCGGTCTCAATCTCGGACTCGCAGACTGTGTTATTCTACTGTATCCGCTGCGTATCCGGCTTCTTGGAGATTGGTGAGAACCTGGTTGATATTCGCAAGCGTAGTAGACAGGTTCTCGGTCGTACGACCGCTATTGAGGAACTCATCGCTATCGGTATTTTCAACGAGGAGATTGGCATGGGCGACGTCGTTCCGAAGGTCTGTGATCTCGTGAAGTCGAGTGTCGGCTTGCGCTGTCGTTGAGAACCCGCAGGCTTGCCAACAGGCTTCGACGTTCGAGATGATCGTGTTTAGCGTAGAGAACTGTGCGTAGTGGATCTCCTCCAACTCAACGTTAGCAGCTTGTGCGTCTGTGTATCGGTCCTCGATGTCGTCGAGCTCATCAACAGTGACTGGCGTCTGTTTCCAATTGGATGCGTGCTCGAGAGTGAGTTCGCGGAGGTGCTCTTCGAGGTAGGTGATGCGGTCGAACAGGTAGATGCGTACTGGGGCCGTGTTGAGATCGGCACGGGTGAGGATGCCAGTAATGCGGCTGTGGCCGCCGAGGAAGTAAACCGGTTCTTCAATGAGCGCAGCAAGGACGTCCTCAAACGCGGTGTCTCCGCTCATCATATAGTCAATTGTGAGCGGGGTGAGATGCTCCTCGAGTGTATCGCCGTCATCGTCAGCAGTGACGTCGTCTTCGTGGATGAACCCGACTGCGTCGCCCTGCTTGTGGATCGGAGCGGCGTCATACCCGTTTGTTTCGAGCCACTCGGCAGCAGTACTTGGTGGTGTGTCGTGTGAGAGATGTTCGACAGAGCCTGTTGCGAGTTCAGCCGCTGTACAATCGTAGAGGTCTCGGGACACATAGTCCGCTGTAGCGGGCGGGCTATTCAAACTGGGGAGCATGGCCCGTAGTGGGACAGATCACCACCTCATTCACCACAACGTTAATGTCTATAGAACATATATTTGTAAGTAGTTATGCTCAAAGGGCATTTTGGGTCAGCGGGGGCGAGTATCGAATTCGGGGCTGCTGACTACCTCTTTCCCGTAGAGGAATTGGATGCAACTGTCCACCAGTATCGGGATGCCCAACTCGCGCTCGACGATGTCGACGGGGGAAGCGTGATTCTCGTCGCTCCGACAAGCCTCGCCACCAGTCATCTCCTCACCGATCACGCGCTCACGGCGATACCCGTTGAGAGTCTCTCGTCTGTAGTTCAGACCCAAATCGCAGACACGATCGACGCCCCGATTGAGACGTTCGAGCTCATCCAAATCGGCAAGTGGAACAGTAGCAGTTCGAACCACTCACTGTCCGAGTTCGCCGACGCCTGACCGCCAATCCGTCCACGTATCGGAGCGACCCAATACACCCACAACACAACAGCTATGACTGACACACTTGCCATGGAGTATCCGGAGGCCGCCCCGTACATCGAGGAAGCCGTCGATAAGCACGGCGAAGACTGGGTGTTGGAGAACTACTACGAGGAGCTCTATCCGCTCAAGCAGGTGATGGCGGTACCTGAAAAGGAGGAACTCCCATTCTACGAGGAAGTCGAAGACGAGACGATGACGGAAGTGGAACGGACAGAGATGTACCAAGCATGGGGAGAGTATCGGGAGAACCTGCGGACTGGGACAAAACCAGGCGAGTGACTGCCCGAGCTACTCGCTAGCGACAGTGGGTATTCAACTCCGTTAGAGGACCTGTTCACAGAAAGAATATTTAGCAAGGTAACAGACACTCGCCTATGCATCTTCTCTGCGTCGATGACGAGGCAGATTTCTTAGATCTCACAGCCACGTATTTACAACGGAACCTCCCTATAGCGACGATTCATACTGCGACTCGTGTCGCCGACGCGCGCGAAATCATCGAAACCGAGCCGATTGTGTGTGTGGTGAGTGATTACGAAATGCCAGATCAGAACGGACTTGAGTTCCTCCACACGGTTCGTGAAACCCACTCAGACCTACCGTTTATTCTCTTTACTGGGAAGGGCTCAGAAGAAATCGCCAGCGAAGCCATCTCTGCCGGTGTAACTGATTATCTACAGAAACGAGGCCCGGAACAGTACGATCGACTCGCCACACGCATCCGCCACGCCGTTGCTGAGTACCAAACGAAACGTGACCTGCGAGAACGCGTGAAGGAACTCACTGCAATTCAAACAATCAGTGATGTCCTTGTCGACAGTGACAGTCAATCAGAAGGACAGCTCCAACAAGTCATCACACATCTTCCACAGTCGCTACAGTTTCCTGAGGAAGCCGTAGCGTCGCTTACCATCGATGAAACTGAGTTCACCTCTCCGGAGTACGAACCACCAGTCGAACAGCTCACAGTCCACGATGTGACCACCGCCGGCAACGAAGTTACGCTGACAATTGGTTACACGACTAACGCTGTGACTGAAGCGGACAGCGATGTGTTTCTCCCGGAAGAAAAGGAATTGCTTACCACCATTCTGCAGCTCGTCACAGCGTACCTTGACCGGCGACACGTACTCTCGGATCTACAAGAGGCAGACCGGCGTCTCAACCTCATCCTCGAAAATACGATCGCAGTGATGTATCTGAAAGATACAGAGGGGCGGTACGTGTTTGTGAACGCGGAATATGAACGCTTGTTCGACGTCGACACGGAGAATCTCGTCGGTCAGTTTGATGAGGACATCCACCCACCCGAAGTAGCAGAGACTGTCCAAGCAAACGACCGCCGTGTACTTGAGACAGGCGAACCGCTTGAAGTTGAAGAGCAGATCACGGTGGACGGTGACGACCGGACGTATCTCTCATTGAAAGTCCCGGCGTTGGACACTGCCGGCGAAGTCGAGGGCGTGTTCGGCGTGTCCACGGAGATTACTGAACGCAAAAAGCGAGAACAACAACTCGAAGGGCTCAATCGGGCTATTCCGCGGCTATTGTCAGCAGAGACCGTTGAAGAAGTCGCCGAACGTGGCGTTGTCGCTGCACGCGATATTTTAGACCTCCAAGCAAGCTCGATACATCTGTACGACGCGAAAAACGAAACGTTGGCTCCGGTTGCGTACACCGATGGAGTTCGAGAGCTCATCGGTGAGCCGCCGACGTTCAGTAAGGGAGAGAGCATCGCCTGGCGGGTCTTCGAAGACGGGACTGCGACGGCGATCGATGATGTTCAGGGTGACGCAGACATCTATAACCCGGAGTCACCGATCCGCAGCGAGTTACATCTCCCACTCGGTGAGTACGGCATTTTGATGGCCGGATCACCGACCCCCTCAAATTTCGATACCCAAGATGTGACTGTCGGAGAGATACTGGCCAGTCACATTACCACTGCGCTCTCTCAGGTCACCACCGAACAGACGTTACGTGAGCGAGAAGCTGAATTAGAAGCGCAAAACGAGCGACTCGAACAGTTCGCCAGTATGGTCTCACACGACCTCCGGAATCCGTTGTCAGTTGCGACCGGGAACCTCGAATTATATCGAGAAACCGGGGATGAGTCACGTCTTGACACGATCGAAACGTCTCTCACTCGAATCCAAGACCTCGTAACCGACCTCACTACACTCGCACGTCATGACACCCCTGTGGAAACACACGAACCGGTGTCGGTACATGAGGTAGCCCGCGATGCGTGGGAGTTGATCGAGACGCGGTCAGCAACGCTGTCGACGGAGCCGTGTACAGTCACTGGCGACCCCAGTCAGTTCATGGCACTCTTCGAGAATTTGTTCCGGAATGCGGTCGGACACGGCGGTGAAGATGTCACCGTTCGCGTCGGTCCCCTCGAACACGGCTTCTACGTCGAAGATACCGGTGACGGAATTCCACCTGACGAACGTGATTCCGTGTTCGATCACGGATACACAACCGGGTACGGCGGAAGCGGCGTCGGACTCACGATTGTCTCACGTATCGCCCAAGCGCACAACTGGGACATCACCCTCACAGACAGTCCGGAAGGCGGTGCGCGGTTTGAATTCCGATCAACGGAGTCGACTGAAGCACCCAATCGCTAATTCTTCTTCATCCTAGTAAGTCTCAAAACATTACTTATTTGAATAGTGTAGTTTTGTTTATATTCTACTGATCAGGCACATTAGAAAGCAGGTATGTCGGTTGATTTTGTACACTGTCAAATTAACAGAATTTTGTTAGTAATTCTCAATATCTTAGCACGCACCCGAAAATACAGTGAATCAACAGATAGACTTCCGATCTGAGGGGAGTCATTTGTAGAGCCCAAAACTAGGTTTATTTGTATCTCGAAATGGAGTTCGCCGAGCGGTTTCAATCGATCTAACACTGAGTGCCGATCTTTGGTATAAAACTTCGCCCAATTACTTACTTTACACTACGGATGAGTCAGAAGTAGGAATAATGTACGAAGGAGACCCACTTGATCATACAGACCAGCATCCACCTGATTCAGCACCAAACGATGGTAAGTACCGGACGCCGACGTGGTACGCACCATTCCCGAAGAAGGATGGATATGAGTCAAACACACGGGAGTATGGGCCAGTTGAACAACGAGCGTTCGATATTCAGGTTACCTCTCCCGTTGAAGGCGTTGAGAGGTTATTTCACCGAAAGCACCTGACTGCGCAGTTCCACGCTGCGAACCAGGATTACTGGGAAAAGAGGTCACCGTATACAAATGATGGTGGTCTACTGTACGACCAAGCTATCCTAGATCTTTTTGAGGAAAAACTCGCATGTGAGGGAGTTGATCCTGCGGAGTCCAACATTCCCGAAAATCGGTTGAAAACCCTCTTTCTACGCTTGGCACGCGAACAAACAGGAAAAGCACAGATAGAGTATTTGAAGGGGTTGAATACCGTCCCGGTTACCACGCATTCAGCGCTTGGGTACGACATTCCAAGCGACGTCCCCAACTACGATACACTCCAACGTGAATTACGGAAACTTAGAGACGAAAATGAAGATGAGATCACGATAACTGCCTTTAAGCATGCTGTCACGCGGGCAGTATTTGCTGTTTATCGGGCAGGAATCAGTCTCCCAGACGCAGTACAAGAAAAATACGGTTTCACTGCCGTTGAACCACCGCTTGACGAGCGATCAGTCTCTCGTGAGACTGAAAAAGAAGAACTCCGGAGGTTTGTGAAGGTACTATTGGATAGAACGACCACTCCACTAACCTTCGGCAGAGAAGGCAATGAGACGAAACACGATATGAAGGCGTTTATCGGTGCGTTCGCCGCATCGGCTCTGTCTGATTCCGGACTAGAAAATGTAAAAAATGTTTTCGATTGGAACTACCCGCGAGAAAACATCCCGGGTGGTGGGTGGGCGCATAACTACATCTCTCAGCGATTGCGACACGACGATAACCTGAGTGACTTCGAGTCAGAAACTGAAAATGATCCACTCCCATCAATTAACAGCCAGTTCAACGCGGTCCACAACCGGACACTTCAGCTTGCAAATACGCTCGGGTTTTGGTCAGACGAAGATCCGATCAACCTCGGTGTCGATATGTTCCGCATTGATTGGACAGGGGACTCTCTTGATGCGACGATTGGCCGTCCGGCAAAGTCTGGCCAGGACGATGTCACCGAACAGTGGACCTTCGTTCTCGCTGGTGGGATTGATACTGAGAGTCGTTTTGTCCTTGAAGGTCGGTGGATCGAAACGCTGACTGAGTATCCTACGGCGCTTAGCGATATTCTTACGAACACATTAGATACTGTTGACATTGATACAATCTTCGTTGATGCAGAGATTGCTAGTGGCGAACTCATTGAGACTCTTCGACGCTTCGCCGGCGATAACTGGGTAATTAGCGCACCAAATAGGGCGGTCGTCAAGGGATTAAAGCGACTGACCCCAGAGCACTACGCTGCATTCGCACGTGGCGTAAAGTGGAATGTAGTCCCCAAACCGAACATTGTAACACATCCGACCAACGGGAAGGCAGCGAGTACTGTCGAGATTAATCCGGTCGACGTACTAACGAAAGAGATACGAAATGAAAATGACGGCGAAAGGATGGACATCCCACTCGATACCACAATCACCGATACTCCCACGACTCAACGTTCACTAGGCGGTCAGGAGTCACTGCAATGGCTAACTCAAGAAATTGGGGATTTGGAATCAGAACCTGGTATCGGTGACGAAGGTTCGGTCGCCGCATATCTGACTGACCGGTCTCTGCCGGAGAATTCTGCCACCGGCATTCGGATTCAGTATATCCAACGGTGGGCTATTGAAGAAACGGTTAACCAAGTCGCAAATGATTTTATGCCGAAAATCAACAGTCAAGATTCCAAACTGCGGCTGTACGGTACGCATATCTCCATTCTATTTTATAATTGGCACACGCTGATTAACCGGTGTCTTTCTCCCCAGAGGCTTCGACTAGATATCAGTTATCAGGAACTCCTACGAGCAATCATAGATGTCTGTTTCTCCGGAGAAACTGATGACGACTAACTCTCGACAGCATGGTCTGGCTGTTCATGCGAAAACGGACACTAGCTACTCACCACCAAGATAACTCTCGAGCGTCGTTTCAGTGGTGTCTGCGAGGTACTGCCTGATGTCTTCGTTCTCCCAGCCAACGCAGGAGACGATACTCTCGATCGCGCGGATGGCGGCGTCTTCGTACCAATCGACATCGTATGACTGGGTCTCTTCGAACGGAAGCCGAACGCGATCAATACCGTGTCCGTCGGCGCTGACGACGACGTAGCGGATGGTTTGCCCTGGTGCGAGGCTGGTGTCGTGATGTTGTGCGCGGCGGAGGGCAGCGACAGTGAGTGTCTCCTGAGTGTACGCGTCCGCCCACTTCGAGACGCGGTTCGCAACGACGAGATTATCCGTCGCTACGTCACCGCGGCGCAGTGCGGTGAGGTGCCGGTGAAGGACGTCACACACGGCATCTGGCGATCTCGTCACATCGAACACGCGGAGCGCGTCTTCCTGGACGGTACTCACCCACGGCGGGGTGCTTCGTTGTCGGGCTTCGATACCGCGCGTTTTGATCGCGTCACCAACCTCGCCAGCTGACGGGTGGTTTTTGTGCCGTCGCTTTCCAAAATATCGAGTTAATGCGCCACTCTCACTGTTCCGCATCGGACAGAAGGCGACCCAGTCGAATTCGGACTCATGCTCGAGAGTGACGTCTACCTCGGAAGAGATCTCTGCGGCGACTGTAGCAAGCGGGCGTTGGTCACGATCCGGGGCAGGCGTGACCCAGATGGAATCCACAATGCCGTGGAGGACGCGCCACCCGGCGTCTTCGAGCGCCGTTTTCGCATTAAGGAGAATCTCCCGGGCGAACGCGTTGATCGCCTCGTGGCATTCGATACGGCCGAACTTCGCGTTCGAAAAGCCTTGGTACCCGAAACAGGAGACGAGAATCCATTTAATTGCTGACGACGCCGATTCAAGTCGTTCGCGTTCAGCTTTGCCGGTCGTTTCCTCGATCTGGTCTTTGATGCGGCTACGCGCGTCGATGAGCGGGCCGATCACCGTCGGGAGGTACCCGTCAGCCTCACAGATCGAGTATCCGAGGTCGGGGACATCATCGTTGTCGCAACACCCGCAGCGAATGGTTTCCGGGGAGATGTTTCGTGTTCGGATGATGTTCGGATACAGCGACGCAAAATCGAGTTCGTGGACGTCCTCGTGGACACCGACTGCTGGTGCGAATGTTGTCCCGCCCCGGTCAGCGGCATCGAGTGTTGCGGCTGATTTAAACAGCTCTGGCCGCCACGCTTGCCACGGAACGAGGACATCACGACCGCGGGCAGCCCGGATTTGTAGCGCAGTGAGGACACGCCCAATCGACGCCCAGCCGAGTTCTTCAAGCGGCAACCCGGCGCGGTCCACAAGGTCGAGGCACCCAGCCAGCCCCGCTTCGTGGTAGAAGAACGTATTCGACTCATCGATCACAACTCGGCCAGGAACCGTGTACCGAGCTGGGGAATGTCCCACCTGCCCGTAACTCGTGTATGTGGATTCTCCTGCGAGTTTCGTGTACCCGGACGCGCGGCCGAGTTCGAAATGTGGCACGTCGTGCGTGTCGGCGGCCTCAAACAGGAGTGGGATGAGATCCGCCGTAGACACGACGATGACGTCAGGGTCGCGTTCACGAACGCTGCGGTCAACGGCGTTGACGGCGGCTTCAGGTGTGGACCCGGCGGCGTCACCGTCGATTGTGAGGTGTGTCAGGGCAGCGTGTCCGGATTTGTGGGCTGGGATCGAGAGGGTGAGCGATCGGAGCGACCGGACAGACCGGTCTGGGTTGGCTGAGGTATCTGTTTCGAGGCAGTACCGGAACTGTCGGGTGAGATCTACGTTGTAGCACGTGTACTCGGCCGGGTGGTTGAACTGCTGAACGCGCTGCGTGATGCGTCGCACGGCGTCAATATCCGTGGCGTCGATCCGGAGCAGCGGTCGTGGATCAGTCCGGAATGTTTGCCGGTGAGATTCACACTGTATGTCGGCGACCGCGTCCTGCCCGGACAGGACTGTTCGAAGCTCAAGTAATGAGTCGGACAACCCGTCACGGTCTGGCGGTGTCGGCGTCGGGCCACCACGCCGCCCGTACAAGTCGCGGACTGCATCACCGACGAACAACGTCGGTGTGTAGCCCTCGTGGACTGTCCGAGCGACGCCGTCATCTGTGAGTTCCCAGTGAACGACATCACCAAAGGAGCGGAAATCAACCGTCAGCACCATCGGGACTGGTGGTGTCTTCGAGTTCGGTGATGCACGCTTCGAGCTCGTCGATGCGGCGTTCCTGTTCGATTGCGATACTCACCAACAGCGGCGCGAATCGGTCTTCGTGATTCAGCATTCCGGCAGCGTCCGCGTGGTCGCGTGCGTACACGAACAACTGGTCGAATCGGGGTTGGTCGCGGCGGCGGAGCGTCCGGCGATACGGGCACCACCGGTCTTCGATTGCCCGCAGCGTATCACGGTACGTCGGGTTGGTCCGTCCCATCAGACGACCCGCGAGACTGCTTCCTCACTCACGACTGGTGAGTCGTACATCTGGGCTCGGTGGGCAAGCACTTCCTGCCAATAGGCGAGCGTCGTCTGTACCCACCCGTCACCGAGATTGTACACGAGTGCGTCGACGTCGCCTGCCGCATCGGTGAACCGCGGTCCAAACTGCGTCTTCTGGCAGTACAGATGCGTCTTCGCCGCATTCACGACCAGTTTCGTGAAGTCGTCTTCGCGTGATCGCGTCACGATGACGGGGACATCATGGACGCGGGCAGCACGGGCGAGCGCTGCGATCGACCGAACGAGTAACTGCTTGGCGTGCTTCGTCGAGGAATCGCTGTCACGGTACAATCGATCGATTCCGGTCACAACCACGACACTGGGACTCGTTACCTGCTCGCCAGCGAGTCGGTCAAGCAACGACGTTTGTTGGTACGCGGTGAATCCACGGGCAACGTGTATCCGGTCGAGGTACCGCTGATCAGGGGCCAGTTCACGTAGCCGTGTTGTCTGTGCGGTACCTGCCGCGTCAACCCAATACGCATCTCCCGTCCCAGCGAACACACGGTCAAGCAGCAATGACTGTACCGGCGTCACACCGAGGTCAACATCCACGTCTACCAATGTGAGGCCCGAATCAAGCTCTGGTAGTTCAACGAGTGGCTGTCTTCGAGACGCGCTCATGCTCTACACCTGCCTCGTGATATTCAAAGGCGTGAGCCATACACGCACAGTGGAACTGAAAGTGGAACCACCACGAGAATTGGCTCTTGTTTTGTTTGTGCTGGCCGTAACCGGAGCAGAGTACCCCCAGAATACGAACACACAACACTCAAGCATTCCAACAGAACCGATCATTCTCTCCCGTTTCCGAGGATTTCAACGGAACTGCTCGGGTGAGTTCGGAGTTAGGAGACGGTAGATACCGCTGAGTATGGTAGTGTGGGGTAACTCACTTTGGTCCATACTTATGAAGATGACCTAGCCCTGCTCGGGGATCATCTTCGACATATATTCGCTCAGTTATTTTCACCGAAGAGTGACCCATTGCTTTGGACACCTCCCAGAGTCCCGCATCGGTTTCGTTTATCATGAAGGTCCCAAATCCATGTCTAATGTTGTGTGCGCTGATTAGCCATCTGTTCGGAATCGGATTTCCATCTTCATCAACGGAAGCATTAGCGTCTGCATAGAGTTTCCGGTTAATTCCTGCATCATCAGCAGCTTCGATGGCAATTTCGTTGATACGATCTCCCGACAGTGGCGCTCCCCGCTCACCAACGAACAGTCGAGTGTGCTCAGCAGTCGCTGCTTTTTCAGCTCGGTACCCATGCTCTAACCATTCTCTCAGCAGGCCGTCTAGTGATTGTTGATATGCTACTACTCTCTCCTTGCCGTTCTTTGCAACCGATTCTCGAATAGTTATCTCCCGTTCATCCCGATCAACGTCATCAAGCGTCAGCCCTGATACCTCCCCTCTTCGTAGGCCTGTCTGCCACAGTAGCCTAATGACGAGTTGATCCCGAACGCGATTCCGTCCTACGTTCTCTTCCATTACTCGTATCTCTCCTTGCGAGACAGCGTACTGTTCTCCGTCTTTCAACTGAGTCGACTGCTCGGACCGCTTCGTAAATCCAAATTTTTCGTCTTTGTCCTTGTTCCACTTCTCAAACGGGTTTGACTCGGCAAGGTTCATTCTGACTAGCCAGTCGTGGAACGCATTGATTCGATCCCATCGATACAAATCGGTCGTCCCGTTGAACTCCTTCGACAATACCTGTCCAACCTGGTTGGCTTGATCAGTCGTCACGTCAGTTGGTGAATCTACTTCCGCATCGTCCAACCAGTGATCGTACCATCGGAGGTCTTGTTTGTATCTATTAGTACTTCCTGTACTACGTAGATCTGGGTTGTCGTCATCAGTCCCAGTGTCTAACTGTCCGCTGTACCGCTTAATTTCAGATCGGCAGTCTTCAATCGGCTTGTATCGTGGTGGCACAGTCAGTCACCAGATTCCTTGTAGTAACGACGAACGGTACTGTGACCCTGCTCTTGTGTCTTTTGCGGCCGGCTTGACGAACTGTTTTGACCGGCAATCGAATCGACTTGCCTTGATGTATTGGTCTGGCCAACGTCGTCATGGACAGGAACATGCGTCTTTGACTCTCCTGCCGTGTCTTGGATGTAATTCACCTCCGGGTAGTACTCTAACATTCGAGCGCAGGCGCGGCGTACATCCGCGAGTTCCTCGTCGTAATATTCTGCCCAAATCTCTGGCGTCGAGATGCCCTGAGCGAGCGCTAAGTCGCTCGGTGTATCGAACTCTTCGATCTTATCGAAATCTGGCAGTCCATCAGCTTTCGAGTGTGTTGGCAGCGATGAGTAAAGGTCCTGTGCCAGAAGGTCGATTTTATCATCGTTCGTGACGCTCGAATCGATCGATAGGACATGATCTTCAACCCTTTCGAGTCGTTCTGAAATGGGTGTTACTGCTGAATCCACGGCATCAATGATCTCCTCAGGATCGATGGATACATCTTCGTTAGCAGTTGCTATATGCCGATGTGCGGCGACACGGAAGAATCGGCTTATACTGTCGAACTCGTCTTCCTCACGCAAGAAGTCCTCAAATTTTTCACGCTCTGCTGGTGTGAGTCGGACGCCGACTGTCTCACTTCTGTCTGTCATTACACTATGGTCTATTGGGAGGACTTGTGTTAAACGTAAGTATTACATCACTACTCAGAACCGCGTCATCTAAGACACGGCACCATGGTCTGACCATGGTCCGATAACGCGGTTCGTACCGCGTTACAGCCGAACACGGCACGCTTAAACCGTCTAGCCTTCGGCTCGGGGATATTCGAGTCGGTTCGCATCATCGATTTCTTTGGGTGACTCCACTGGTGAGTACTAGTAACTCCATGGTCGCGTGCCTCCGGTTGAGTCAGCTTTTGTCGATGTATCGGGAGGCCCCCTACTCGTCGTCGGATTTCCCCGGCCACGTCACGGATCCGAGGAACGGGACGCCGGTCTGTTCCGCCGCCCGTGAGATCATGTGTGCGCCGGTCGGCACCGTCAGGAACAGGAAGACGATACCGATGAGCGACGAGAGGCCGGCACCTCCGGGACCGAAGTAGACGAACCCGGCCAGGAAGATCGCGACCGTTCCGATGGTCGCCGGCTTGCTCGTGGCGTGCATCCGGTTGTACACGTTCGGCAGTCGCAACAGCCCGATCGTCCCGACCGCGAGGAAGAACGTCCCGACGACGACGAACCCGATGACGATCCAGGCCCGTATCGGAGTGGATTCGATCATCGGCGGCCCCCGCTGAAACCTCGGCTATCCGTCGGAACCTCCCGTTGTACTTGTTGATGGTAATCCATGCTGTGGTCACTCCTGTGTCACGATGATGTCGCCCTCGGTGATGAACTTGGCAACTGCGACCGTCGAGAGGAACGCGATGATCGCGAGAACGAGGCTGACGATCACGAAGAGCCCTCGACCCGTCTTGATCGCGAACAGGACGGCGATCGCGACGACGTTCGTCGCGATGGCGTCCAGCGCGACCACCCGATCCGGAACCGTCGGCCCGCGGACCGCGCGGTAGCCACATAGCAGGTTCAGAAGCGCCACGAGGACGATCGCGGCGTCTATGACCGGTAACAGGAGTCCCTCAGCGGCCATCCCCGTCACCTCCTGTGGTCTCCTCGGTCGGCGGTTCGGTCTCTGTCTCCGCCGTCGGCGGTTCGGCTTCCGGCTCCGTGTCCGGAGCGGCCTGCTTGAGCGCGGGATGCGTCCGGTCGGGCGGGTAGACGGCGAAATCCGGTGCGGGGTCGCTCGGCGACAGTTCCTCGTCGAAGATGACGAGCGCGTAGTTCTCCCACTTGCGGATCGGGTCGACGATGTCCTCCGGATCGCTCCCGTCGATGACGTGGATGTACAGTGCGTTCTCCTCGGGGTCGTAGTTGAGCGTGAGCGATCCGGGGGTCATCGTGATGCTGTTGGCGATGGTGGTCACGCCGAGGTCCGTCTGTACACGCAGCGGGATAAGGATCACTTCGGGTTCGGCCGGTCCGGAGGGCGCGAGCACGCGGTACGTGACGTCGAGACTGGCGACGATCGCCTCCCGAATGAACGTCAGTACGTACAACAACACGTACGGAACCCCACGAAGCGAGCGGCGGAGCTCCATGTTGTCCTCGTACAGGCGCCGGAAGACGAAGGCCATGGGGAACCCGACCACGAGACCGATCAGCAGCGACCCGACGACCGGTTCGGGTTGGAGCGGCGGTCCCTGGACGAACACCCACAGGACGCCGAACAGGACCCCGGCGATCGGCCACGTCCGGGTCACGCGCCGTCACCCCCGCCCAGCCCCACGACCTCGACGTAGGCCTCGCCGTCGAGCGCGGCGGTCGCGGCCGTCTCGGCGAACCGGTATATCGGGTCGAACCCGACGCCGACGAGCACGACGGTCGCCGCGAGCGCGGCGAGGACCGCGACCTGGCCCGAATCGACGGTCGCGGCCTCGACCGCCGTCGTCTCTCGGCCCCAGAAGCCGCCGACCCACACGCGCGTCGCGTACAGGATCGTGAGCGCGGCACCGAGGAGCAACGCGACCAGCGCGAGCGCCGAGAGGGTGACGGGACCGGAGGCGACCCCCCGAACCGCCACGTCGAACGCGAGGAACTTCCCGAAGAACCCGGTCAGCGGCGGGAGGCCGATCAACGAGAGCAGGCCGACGAAGACGGCGCCCGAGAGCACCGGCGAGTGGCCGGCGATGCCGCCGATGTCGCGCAGTCGGTCCGTATCGGTCGCGTCCTCGACGGCGGCCACCGAGAGGAAGAGCAGCCCCTTCGCGAGCGCGTGGTGAAGCGCGAACACGAGCGCGGCCGCGATGGCGACTCCGCGGAGCGTCCCCGTGGGGTCTGCCGCCGCGGCGATGGCGACGGGAACCGCGATGAAGCCGACCTGCCCGATGCTCGAGTACGCGAACACGTCCCCGAGTCGGTCTCGGCCGACGGCGCCGAACCCGCCGACGACGATGCTCGCGGCTCCCATCGCTCCCAACACCGGGGCGAGAAAGGCCAGCGGTGACGTGACGGTCCCGCCCAGCCACCCGACAGGGGTCGACGCGGTGGCGAAGACGGTGAAGTACAGCCGAACGATCGCGTATATGCCGACCTTCTTCGTAACGCCGGCGAACATCGCGGTGACGGGCGTCGGGGCGGCGTCGTAGGCGGCAGGCACCCAGAACTGGAAGGGGACGAGCCCGGCTTTCAGCGCGAACACCGCGAGCAGCAGCGCCGACAGTCCGACGACGGGCGCGGGATCGATACCGTACGCGTCGGGGCTCGCCAACCGCCGGGTCATGTCGGCCATGTTGAGCGTTCCCGTCGTGGCGTACAGGCCGCCGACGGCAACGAGCATGAGCGCGCTTCCGAACACGTTCAACACGAGGTACCGGAACGACGCCGCGGTGGCGTGATCGGAGCCGTAGAAGGCGACGAAGACGTAGCTAACGATCAACATCACCTCGAACCAGACGAACAGGTTGAACAGATCGCCGGTGAGGAACGAGCCGGTCACGCCCACGAGGAGCATGTGGAACAACGGATGATAGTACACGCGTTGGTTCTCGGCGCTCATGTACCGGACCGAGAACAGCAACGACGCGATACCCACGCCCGCAGCGATCGTCAGCATGAACGCTGACAGCCCGTCTAGCACGAGCGTAATTCCGAACGGAGCGGGCCAGTCACCCACCTGGTACGCCGCTGCGCCGGGGGCAGTCGGCCCGAGAACTAACGCCCAGACGGCGACGGACACGGTTCCGACGTAGCCGACGGTGCCGGCCACGCTCGCCGCCCGCTGGATCCGCGGCCGCCGGCCGAGCGCGAGCGTGAGCACCGCGGTCGTTACCACGACGAGCAGCGGCGCGATCACGAGCCGGCTCATTTCGCCCACTCCGTGACGTCCATGGCCTCGTTCTCGTCGTACGCGCGGTACGCCAGCACGAGCGCCAGCGCGGTCGTTCCGAAGCTGATGACGATCGCCGTCAGGACGAGCGCCTGCACCACCGGGTCGGCGATCTCGAGGGCCTCACTACCGTGGTCCTCGAGGACGGGTACGAGGGTCTGGGTCCCCTCGTCGATGCCTCCCATCGCGATCAGATAGACGAACGTTGCCTGGGAGACGACGGCGACCCCTAACACGATCCGCACGAGGTCCCGCTGGAGGAGGAGGAACGTCCCGACGGCGAACAGCCCGCCGACCGCGACCGCGAGGGCGACGCTCATCGCTCACCGCCCCCACGTCGGACGGACAGCGCCTCTCTGCTCCGGTTCATTCGGCGCTCACCACCGAGACGATTGTCAGGAGGCTGCCGACGACGACGAGGAACACGCCCAGATCGAAGAGGAGCGCGCTCGCGAGTTCGACCTCGTGGTAGATCGGGACGCCCTCGACGTGGACGTACCCTTGGGTCAAGAACGGGTCGCCGACGAAGATTCCCGCGAAGCCGCTGCCGAGAACGACCACCAGACCCACCAGCAACATGCGACGGTAGGCGGTGACCGTGCGGTGCTCGAAAATACTGGTCCCGGGCTCGACCTCCCTGTCGAGCACCTCTGACTCCAGGTAGTCGAGGTCGTAGGCGACGTAGATGAGGACGAACGCCGCGGTGGTGAGGACGCCGCCGATGAAGCCGCCGCCGGGCAGGTTGTGGCCCTGGAAGAACAGTGAGATTGAGACGACGAGCACGATGGGAACGGTCACCCGAGCCGTCGTCTGCATGATCGTCGTCGTCACGGCGAGTCACCTCCGTCGGGAACCGGTTCCGCTTCGGCCTCACTCGCGGACGACTCACCGCGGGTCCGCATTGTCACGAGCACGAGGATGGCGATCGCGGCGGTCGCGACGACCAGCAGCTCGCCGAGCGTGTCGAACGCCCGGAAATCCACGAGGATGACGTTGACGACGTTCGTGCCGCCACCGCCCGGAACCGCCTGCTCCGTGTAGTACGCGGCGACGCTCGTCGGGTCGGCGTCGGGACCGGGAATCGTCAGGAGGACCGCGACGAACGCCATCGCGCCCACGAGGAGCGAAACGACCGTGTCACGGGCGAACGCGAGCGGTCGGATCTCCGAGTAAAACGACGGCAACCGCTGGAGCACTAAGAGGAAGATGAGGAGGATGAGCGTCTCGACGACAAGCTGCGTGAGCGCCAGATCCGGTGCGCTCGCGAAGATGAAGAAGATGGCGAGCATGAAGCCGAGGATCGACAGCACGAGTATGCCGGCCACGTGCGACGTTGCGGCCGCCACGGCCACGCCGGCGAGGGTCGCGACCCCCAACACGACGGCGATCGCCGGCGGCACGCCGATCCCACCGGTTTCCACGGATCCTCCCGCCGCGGCGAAGCCGGCGAGCGCGAGCAGGCTCGCGGCCACGGCCACCCATCCCACGTACGTCCGGAGGAGGCCGTTATGGACTACCGAGCCGAACCGGGCGCTCGTCGTCTCCGCGGTCGAGACGGTCCAGTCGTACCACCCGCTGGGCCGAACGGGAAGCGGCGCGTCGACGCCGCGTCGAACTCCTGCCCCGAGCGGGCCCCGAAGCGGGTACGCGATGAACCCGCCGAGGACGGCGATCGCGGACATCGCGACCGGGGGTGAAAAGTGGGTCGGCAGTCCGACCTCGAGTCGCGCCTCGCCGGTGGCGGTGGCGTCGACAGCCCCCTGGACGATTGCGTCGACGGCCAACTGCGGCGCGACGCTGACGGCGACCGCCGCGATAGCCAGCACGGCGGGCGGCCCGACTAGCGCGACGGGCGGTCGGTGGACGTCCTTGATCGGGGCTCGCCGCTCGCCGAAGAACACCGCGAGGAACTTCAGCGAGTAGACGACGGTCAACACGCTCGCGAGGGTCGCCACGGCGGGATACAGCCAGGCGACGCCGCCGGCCTCGTGGGCGACTTCGTACGTCGCCTCGAACAGCAGCTCCTTGGAGTAGAAGCCGTTGAACGGCGGGATGCCCGCCATACTCAACCCGGTGACTACCGTGACGGCGGCCGTCACCGGGAGCTCTCGCCAGAGCCCCCCGAGGTTGTCGAGATTGCGGGTCCCGACCTCGTGGGCGACGATCCCCGCGACGAGGAACAACGGCGCCTTAAATAGCGCGTGGTTGAGCAGGTGGAACGCCCCGGCTTCGCCGCCGTAGACGATATCGAAGCCGAACCCCGCGACCATCAGCCCGAGGTGGCTCGCCGTCGAGTAGGCGAGCAGCTCCTTGGTGTCGGTCGAAGCCACCGCCAGCAGCGCCCCGACGGTCATCGTCAGGAGCCCCAGTGTCGCGACGATCCACACCCATTCGGGGCTCATCAGGAGCGGACGCACGCGACCGAGGAAGTAGACGCCCACCTTGACCATCGTCGCGGAGTGGAGGAAGGCGGAGACGGGCGTCGGAGCGACCATGGCGTTCGGCAGCCAGAAGTGAAGCGGCACCTGTGCGGATTTGGCGGCCGCGGCGACGACGATCAACCCGAGTGCCGGCACGAACAGTCCCGACTCGCGGAGCGAGGCGCGCATCGCCTCGTCGTTCGCGATCATCGCCGTCAGATCGAAGCTCACGCCGCCGAGAACGCCCCGCGCTGCGACCGCGAGCATGAGCAGCGCCGCGAGCAGACAGAGCCCACCGCCCACGGTGATGACCATGGCCATCCGCGCCGAGTAGCGGGACTCCGCGTCGTCGGTGTAGTGGCCGATAAGCACGAACGAACAAAGACTGGTCAGCTCCCAGAACAGGAAGATGAACACGAGATCGGAGGCGAGCGCGACGCCGAGTATCGAACCCATGAACGCCAGCAGTGCCGCGTAGTAGCGTGCCAACCCGTCTTCGCCGTGCATGTACTCCGCCGAGTAGACGAACACGAGGACGCCGATGCCGCTGGCTAAGAGCGCAAAGAGGAGCCCCCACCCGTCGACCGTGAACTGGACCCCGATGTCGAGCGCAGGGACCCACGACGCCCCAACGGTGCCGTAATCGTTGACCTCCGTCGCCAGCAGTCCGAAACTGGCCGCCGCGACGACGGCCCCCGCATAGCCGGTCCGTTCGCCGAGGACGCGATACAGAAGCGGCGAGAGGACCGCGGCAACGAAGGGAAGCGCGACAGCGGCCGTAACGATTGTCAGGTCTGGATCCATCAGTGTTCGTCTCTTTGGGCCGGTCCGCTGCCGCCGGCATCAGTCGTCCGTCGTGATCGGCCGTAGCGCACCCAACTGATGCCTACTGCAAAACTCCTGTGGCTGGTGTGTCAGGGACGACCCTCCGTGGCTGGCCGGCGACGGGGAGTTCGGATCTCGCCTACCAGGCCGACCACGCCGTCAGGCTCTCGTCGCGGGCGTACACCCGCTTGCAGTCCTTGGCGTACGCGAAGTCGCCATCGTGGTCCAGCTTCTCGTGGCGGTACTCGGGGGCGTCCGCGCGGATCTGAACGCCCTCAACGGTGAACTCCTCCTCGCCGAAGGTCTCGGCCTCGCCGACGGTGAACTCGTGGTCACCGGGGACGTTCACTCGCAGCGAGCGCGTCTCATCGGCGTTCCCGTCTTTCGGGTGGAGCGTCACCGGAACGGTGACGTTGTCGACCGCGCGGGTCCACAGCGTCTCGACGTCCTCGATGTCGGCCTCCTCGACGCGCTGTTCGGGCCCGACCTCGATGCCGGTCACCCGGACCTGCATCAGGGCGTCGGGGGAGTCGACGACGAACTCCTCGCCCGTGGCGACGTAGGTGTCCGCGGGCACGTCCATCTCGGTCGAGAACGACTCGCCGTCCTGCGAGACGATGACGGTCAGCGCGACGGTCTCCTCTTCCGGGATCTCGGTTTTATAGGTGTGATCGCAGTCGGTACAGCGGACGGTCGCCTGCCCGCCGGGGCGCAGCACTTCGTGGACGGTCTCCTCGCCCGGGGAACACGACGGGCAGGCGAGACCGACTCGGTCTCCTGTTTCGGTCATTACGGCGTCGTATCCGCCGCTCGCGTAAATATCCGCCCCTGTGGCCGCGGTGCGTCACACGCTCGCGTGGGACCCGGTCGGGAGTCGGTCCGCGAGGCGGACGAGTAAGGAAACTGGTTTACCGGAGTCTGGGGTACGAACGCCCATGATCGTACCCGGATCCAGCTCACAGCTGCTCGCGGCCGCGCTCGCCGAGGAGACGGGTCGGCCGCTGGCGACGCCGACCTACGACCGGTTCCCGGACGGCGAGGGGCTCGCCGCGGTGCCCGACTTCGCGGGCGACGAGGCCACGATCGTCGCCGCGACCGACGCCGACGAGACGTGGGTCGAACTGCTCCAGCTCCAAGACGCCGTCCGCGGGGCCGGCGCCGAGCGCGTGACGACGGTGATCCCCTACATGGGGTACGCCCGACAGGACCAGTCGTTCGGCGACGGCGAGCCCGTCTCGGCGCGGGCGATGGCGCGGGCGATCTCCACGGGGACCGACCGCGTCGTGCTCGTCAACCCCCACGAGGCCGGCGTCGACGACTTCTACGACGTGCCCGTCGAGACGGTCGACGCCGCCGGCGTCCTTGCGGAGCCGCTTCCGGCCGCCCTCGACGACCCCCTGTTCCTCGCGCCCGACGAGGGCGCGGTCGGCATCGCGGAGACGGTCCGAGACGCGTACGGGGTCGGCGAAACGGACTACTTCGAGAAGCACCGCGACCGCGACACGGGCGCGATCGAGGTGTCGCCCTCGGACGCTCCGGTCGAGGGCCGAGACGTGGTCGTCGTCGACGACATCATCGCGACCGGCTCGACGATGAGCGAATCGGTCGCCGTGTTGAACGACCGCGGCGCGGCACGGGTGTTCGCGGCCTGCGTCCACCCCATGCTCGCGGCCAACGCGGTGACGAAGCTCCGCGGCGCTGGCGTCGACCAGATCGTCGGCAGCGACACGCTCGAACGCGGCTGTAGCGTCGTCAGCGTCGCGCCCGTTCTCGCCGACGCGCTCGAGTAGGTCTCCTCGGCTCTGTTGAACGTATCAACTGGTGATCGGCTCCATTTTACGGGCTATCCTAACTTATCTCATGTGTGTCATTCTCCGCCAGCAGATCGACAACTTGAAAAACAAATTCAGAAATGAAATTCACTCTGATTGACCTACTCACTGTATCTTGCACGACACCCCTTATCAGATTCTGAGGGTACCAACGAAGCAACGTAGCATGAGAGGGGGACTTACTCCGCGATAGGTATTTTCGTATACGTTGTGTGTTTCCACTATGTCTCTGTGCGATAACTGTGGTAGTGATCTAAAAGGTCTTGACTATAATTGTAGCAGATGTGGTGGAACTTTTTGTACTAAATGTCGACTCCCAGAGTCGCACGACTGTATTGGATTAAAAGTTGAAAAAGCAGAACGAGAATTAAAACGTGAAGCAGGTGATAGTCAGGCTTGGTTCAAAAATGACGAGGCCCCCACACAGCAAAATAATCGATCTTCTACAAGACAAGTCTCCAATAATAGTACGCTACTATTTCTACTGATTTTCCTCGCGATCATTCTGATCGCTGGTTCTGTGATAGCAGTATTATAATTAGAGGAAGTACGTCGATTCGAGAGCTGCTGTTAAAATTGTAGCATTTATTCCGTTCGATTTTTGTCTTATCAGTTTTTTATACAGTCATGAGCCAAAGAGACACTCCGTCGAGCAGTAAGGGACGTAGTTGGCTGTATTGGGTTCGAGTGAAGAGTAAGAATGCGGTTCGGTATCTGGCAATGTTAGTCGTAATTGTCTCTGTGTGGCATTTTTTTGCCCCGTTTATTTCGATACCCGTCTGGCCAGCGTATCAGTCACTCATGCCAAGTGAAACTGTTGCTGTTGGTCCACAATCAAGAACGATGATAAATATCACTCATCTACTTCCGATGATAGTTGGTGCGGTTGTCGCTTGGAAATTATAAAAAAATCGGCATCGACGAGAACTTGTCAAACTGTACCACGGGTATATACCTTTGACACGTGAGAGGGTATGTATGCACCATCCTGGTCCACCCCGAGTACTGGCGGTTGGAGAGACCGAGGAACTCGCCCCCAGGGACCCCGACCCTGATGGGACGTACACATGGCGCATCTCCAAGGCACCTGAGGGGAGCACTGTCTCGTTCGGCGACGACCCCGTCGAATCGCTCGCGCCGGACAGGCCGGGCGTCTACACCGTTGTGCTGGACGCACCGGACGGACGCCACGAACTCACACTCCGGGCGTTCCCGTCGGAGATGGCGGTCGCGGCAGGCGGCGGTTCCAGTGGGCAGAGCGGCCGGAGCGGAATGAGCGGCCCCGGCGAAAGCGGGGTGAGCGGTAAAAGCGGGTCCGGCCTCGGCTCCGCGCGCGAGGACCCCGTTTCCGATGGGGGCCGTCCCCGACTCACGCTCACCGGCGAGCGTGAGGGTGACGAGGTCGTAGTGACGGCGCACCCACAGACAGCCCCGAGCGACGACGCGGACGACCAGAGCCTCGACGTCGAATTTTACGTCGACGACCGCGCCGAGTTGACGGAGTACGAGGTCGACGACCGCGAAGCCCGCATCCCCCTCGACGTGATCGACGCTCCGGCGCGCATCCACGCCGTGGCCTTCGGGACCCAGTACAGCGTCCCCGATACGGTCCGGGTTCATCCCGGCGGCGACGTTGAACTCCTCAACAACCCGCCCGAGTGGGGGAAAGACATGACGCTCTACGAGATCTACGTCCGGGGGTACATCGATCCGGACGAGGACCAGTCGACATTCGATGCCATCGCCGAGAATCTTGACCACATCCAGCGCCTCGGCGTCAACACGCTGTGGTTGACCCCTGTGCTCCAGAACGACGACTTCGATCACGGGTACAACACTACTGATTTCTTCTCGATCGCCGATGACCTCGGCGGCGAGGAAGCGTTCCGAAACTTCGTTCAGGAGGTCCATGACAGGGACATGCGTGTCCTGTTCGACCTCGTGTTGAACCACTCGGCACGGGACCACGACTTCTTCCAGAAGGCCGTCGAAGGCCACGAGACGTATCTCGAGTGGTACGATTGGAAGGACCGTGAGAACCGAGAGCCCGAAACCTACTTCGACTGGCCGTACATCGCGAATTTTAATTACGACAACCTTGAAGTCCGCCGACACCTGCTGAACGCCGTCGAGAAATGGGCTGACCTCGTTGACGGCTTCCGGTGTGACATGGCCTGGGCGGTCCCGAAGCCGTTCTGGCAGGAGATTCGCTCGGTCGTCAAGGACCACGACGGCGAATTCCTGCTGATGGACGAGACGATTCCCTACGTCGCAGACTTTCACAACCTGTGTTTCGACATCCACTTCGACGCCGGCCTCTACTTCGACCTCATCCAGATCGGAGGTGGCGAGAAGCCGGCCGAGCAAATATACCAGTCGCTCGAGAACCGGTCCCAGATCGGCTTCCCGAACCATGCCGGATTTCTGACCTACATCGAGAACCACGACGAGGATCGCTACGTCGAAACACCCGGCCGCCACGGTGTCGAAGCAGCCGCCACAGCGTCGTTTACGCTCCCCGGCGCGCCGATGATATACGCCGGCCAGGAGATCGGCGAGCACTGGACACGCGGGAAAATCCACTGGAAAGACGCTGACGAGGACCTACTGGCGTTCCATCAACAGCTCGGTCGGGTGCGTAGCGAGTTCGACGCTCTCGGCTATCGAGCCGACTTCGACGAAGTACAGGTGGAGTCCACCTCCGAGAACGTCGTGGCCTACGCTCGAGAGAGCGACGGCGAGCGGGTCGTCGTCGTGTTGAATTTCGGTCACGAACCTGAGGAGGTCGGACTGCCCGGGGAGCGTATCGAGACAACTGACCGACTCAGCGGCGAGAGCGTCGCTGCGGAGGGCGGCATCTACGTGGAAAACGCGGTCGTTCTACTCGCGGCGTAGGCCACAACCGGCTCGACCAGCCCCGGGATCGGATTATTTCGAAATTCTGTCCCCATACCAGAGGTCGGGCATCGACGACGGCCTCCGCGACACTTGGACTCAGTATCTCGCACGGTGCTACTGGCAGAAATCGAGAAGATCTCGTAGGCGCTGTGGAATACACAACGCGATGTGACAGTGGTTTTCGTACATTGCGTGCAATGGTTACTTATCAATGCGAATATCATCATGTTAATTTATTATACTTCCGTGGGAGCAAGCAGACGGAGTACACAGTATGACGAACTTGACATTAGACGTCGCTAAGGAGATCATTGCAGCCGCGGAGGAGGCGGCCGCGGCGATCGACGTGCCGATGTGTATCGCGGTGATGGACGACGGTGCGAATCTCGTGGGGTTTCACCGGATGGACGATACGCTGCTCGGGAGCGTCGATATCGCCCAGAATAAGGCGTACTCCGCGGTGTCGCTGAAGTTGGATACCGAAACGATCCACGAGGAGTCACAGCCGGGCGAGTCGCTGTACGGGATCGGGAACACAAACGGCGGGCGAATCGTCACCTTCGGTGGCGGGTTCCCACTCGAAGACGACGACGGGACCGTCGTCGGCGGGGTGGGTGTCTCCGGTGGCAGCGTCGACGAAGACATGGAGGTTGCACAGGCAGGGGTGGAGCGCTTCGAGAATCGCTGAGGCGCCAGCGAACTTACTAGCGCCCTACTCGATTTCTCGAATCACCCGCGCCGGGTTCCCACCCACTACCACGCGACCGGGCACGTCCTTCGTAACGACCGCGCCCGAGGCGATCACCGCGCCGTCGCCGACCGTCACGCCCGGATTAAGCACGGCGCGGCCCCCGATCCACACGTCGTCGCCGACGGTCACCGGCTCGCCGCGCTCGCGGCCGGTCGCTCGCTCTTCGGGATCGATCGGGTGGGTCGGCGTGTAGACGTGGACGCCGGGTCCGAGCAGGCAGCGGTCGCCGAACGAGATCGGGTTGGCGTCGAGGAACACGCAGCCGTAGTTCGCGAAGAAGCCGTCGCCGACCGCGACGTTGTAGCCGTAGTCGCACCGGAACGGCGGGTTGACGACCGGATCGTCGCCGACCACGTCGAACAGCTCTCGGAGGAGCGCCTCGCGGTGCCCCGACTCCGCCTCGCTCGTCGCGCTGTACCGCCGGGCGAGGTCGCGGGCGCGCTTCCGGTCGGCGACCAGCTCTGGCGCGCTCGGGTCGTAGCGCTCCCCGGCGAGCATCCGCTCCGTCTCGGTGGGCATACCCGACCGAACGCGCCCCGCCGGATAGCGGTTTCCGTCGGGCGCGATGTCTGCTTCCCCTTTTAAACCGCCGTCACCCACGCCCGGTACTCGTCGTCGAGCCCGTACACCTCGTGGAAGGCGCGCTCGATGAACCCCGCCACGCGGTTCGCGTCCGACCGGGCGGTGACGACGGCGTTCGTCCCCTCGGCCTCTTCCGGGCTCACCAGCTCGTCGATCCGGAACTCCGGAAACTCTCCGAGCAGATCTTTTAAACGGTCCAGTTCCTCGTCCGTGCAGTCGAGAATGAGCTCCGTGCCCGCGAGCTGGATCCACGGCGGCACCTCGCCGCCCTCGGTGGTGTCGCTGTCGGGGTCGACGTCGACGGTCATCACCTCGCTCGACCGGGTTCGGTGAGCGGTCGCCGCGTCCGCGAACAGCTTCAGCCGCTCTCCCTCGGTCGTGGCGTCGAATCTGGTCATGCTCGCACGTCGTCGCCGCCGGCCCTTAAAAAGCCCCACCGCGGGTCGGGCCGACGCCGGCCCCGAGGCGAGACGCGCTGCCGGTCGGGGGTCGGGCCGTCACCGATCCCGAAGCACCGTCTCGCCCGGACCGACGGTCGACCCCGTCGACAGCGTCACGCCGGCGTTGAGGGTGCTGTTGATCCCCGTCTTCACGTCGTCGCCGCAGACGATCCCGAACTTGCGGCGCTCGGTGTTCACGCGTTCTCCCTTGACCGTGAGCCGGACCGGTTTCCCGTCGTGACGGAGGTTCGCGACGGTCGTCCCGGCGCCGAGGTTGACGTCGCGCCCGAGGACGCTGTCCCCGAGGTAGGTGAGGTGCGGGACGTGCGAGCCCGCCATCACGACGCTGTTTTTCACCTCGACGGCGTGCCCGACCTTCGCGTCCGGCCCGAGGTAGGTCGACCCCCGAACGTACGCGTTCGGCCCGACGTGGGCGCCCGAACTGACGTAGACGGGGCCCTCGATGACGACGCCGGGCTCGATCGTGGCGCCCCGTTCGACGGTAACGTGTCCGCGAAGCTCGGCGTCGGGAGAGACGTCGCCGGCGAGTCTGCCGTCCGCCTCCGGGAGCTTCCACTCGTTCGCCGCGAGCAGTTCCCACGGGCGGCCGACGTCGAGCCAGCGCTCGAACGGGACCGAACTCACGTCGAACGACTCGCAGGTTCGCTGGAGGACGTCCGTCAACTCCAGCTCTCCGCGGTCGCTCTCCTCGACGTCGAGCCACGGGAGCGCGGCCTCTGGGAAGACGTAGGCGCCGGCGTTCACGAGGTCGGAGGGCGGGTCCGCGGGCTTCTCGACGACGCCCCGCACGCGGTCGTCGTCGTCGTCGTCGGTCTCCAACACGCCGTACGCACTGGGGTCGTCAACACGGAAGGAGCCGACCGCCGGGCCCGACTCGAATAGGTCTCGCAGCGAGTCATCGTAGAGGACGTCGCCGTTCAACACCGCGAACGGCCCCTCGTGAAGCGCGTCTCGGGCGGCGCGGACGGCGTCGGCCGTCCCGCGCTGCTCGGGCTGCTCCACGAACTCGACGGGCACGGGCCACTCTCGGCTCCCGAGCGCCTCGCGGACCGCCTCGGCCTCGTAGCCGACGACGACGACGATCCGCGAGGCGCCGGCGGCTATCGCGCCGTCGATACAGTGCCCGACGAGCGGCTCCCCCGCGACGGGGAGCATCGGTTTCGGGAGCCTATCCGTCAGCGGACGCATCCGCGTCCCCTGGCCGGCCGCGAGTACGACGGTTTGCACAGTCGGACCACTCCGGAGAGGGACAAAGGTATTCTCCGCCTATACCGCCCGTTTGCGGGAGGATGACCTCACGCCGACGCCGTCTCGACGGCGGCCTCGACGAGCGATCGCACCGTCGAGAGCAGCTCCGTCGCGGCCTCCGGCTCGCGGGCCTCGGCGGTCAGTCGGATCAGGGGCTGGGTCCCCGACGGCCGGATCAGGAACCAGCCGTCCGCGGTCTCGACCCGCACGCCGTCGAGCGCGGAGACGTCGTCGTAGCGTTCGCGGACGCGCTCGTTGACCGCGTCCATCACGGCGTCGTTGGCGGCCGTCTCGACCGTCGCGCGACGGATGGGGTACCGGTCGATCCGCGCGAGCCGGTCCGAGACCGGCTCCGCCGCGGCGAGGACGGCGAGTTTCACGGCGGCGAGCGGGCCGTCGGGACAGAGCGTTTCGTCGGGGAAGATCCAGGCGCCGGAGGGCTCGCCGCCGAACGCGACGGCGGGGTCGCGGGCCCGCTCCGCCACGTACACGTCGCCGACGCGGGTGTGAACGACCTCCGCCCCGACGGTCGCCAGGGCGTCGTCGACCGCGAGGCTCGTGTTGACGGGGGCGGCGACTTGGTCTCCGGATCCGGCCTCCTGGCGCCCGAAGAGCGCGAGCAGCAGGTCGCCCGGAACGAACTCCCCGTCGTCCGCCACGGCCATCATCCGGTCCGCGTCGCCGTCGTGGGCGATCCCGAGGTCGGCGCCGACGGCGGGGACCGTCGCCGCGAGCGTCGTGCACGTCTCCGCCGTCGGCTCGCTCGGGCGCGCGGGGAACTTGCCGTCAGGCCGGTCGTTGAGCGTTTCGACGTCGACGCCGAGCTCGTACAGCGCCTCGGCCGTGACGCTACCCATGCCGTTGCCGACGTCGACGACGACCGACAGCGACGAGAGGTCGGCGTCTATCGCCGTCGCATCGCGTCGCCCCGCGTCGACCAGCGCCTCGCGGTGGCGAGCGGTCGCGTCCTCCCACGTCCGGCGTGTCCCCTGGTCGTCCCAGTCGGCGAGATCGAAGTCGGCCTCGCGTATCCGCTCGGCGATCTCGTCCTGCTGTGCCGTCGAGAACGCCTGCCCCGAGGGCGTCCAGAGCTTGAACCCGTTGTCTTCCGGCGGATTGTGCGAGGCGGTCACCACGACGGCGGCGTCGGCCTCCCGGAGGGCGATCCCGCGAGCGATCGTCGGCGTCGCCGCCAGCCCCACGTCGACGACGTCGGTCGCGGTCTCTTGGAGGCCGGCGACGAGGGCGTCTCGGAGGGTCCGTCCCGAATCGCGCGCGTCCCGTCCCACGAGCACGCTGTCGGCGTCGGTTCCGACGGCCCGCCCGATGTCCAACGCGACCGACGCGGTGATCGACTCCCCGACCCGCCCTCTGATCCCGCTCGTTCCGAACATGGGGGAGACATCCGTCCGAACGGATATGTAGCCGTCGACCGTTTGCACGGGTTGCACAGCGGATAACCCGAGAGTAACGCGGCGATCTCCGGGCGGTCTCTCCGTCGAGACCGTTAGCGTGCGTATAGTAAGGCCTCGCGGGAGGGTCGTCTCTGGAGAGATGCGATTCGACCATCAAACGATCGACGACTCTCCCCCCTGCGGGCGCCTCTTCGTGTGCGAGCCCGTCGACCTCGTCGGCGACGGCCTCCCGGACCTCATCGTCGGCGGGATGGGCGCCGAGGACCTCCCGGTGTTGGGAGACCGGTCCGTCCCGCTCGTGGGGCGCCTGTTCCGGCGGCTCGAAAACGACCTCTTCTGGTATGAGAATCCCGGACACGGGAACCACGACGGCGACGCGGCGTGGACCCGTCACACGATCTCGTCGGCGTCGGACCTGCACGCGCTCGGCGCGACGCTCGGCGACGTGAACGGGAACGGCCGGCTCGACCTCCTCGTCGGGCAGGGGTTCGGCGGGAGCGACGTGTACTGGTTCGAACAGCCGGCCGACCCCCGAGAGCAGTGGACGAAACACCTGATCGCGGACGACTTCTCGAAATACCACGACCTCGCGTTCGGCGACGTGGACAACGACGGGGAGCCGGAGGTCATCGGCGCGTCACAGGAGAGCGAGACGGTTTTCTACTACGACGTTCCCGACGACCCGACGCGTTCGCCGTGGCCGAGCGACTGTCTCACGGTGATCAGTCGGAACACCAACGTCGAGGGGCTCGCGATCGCCGACCTCGACGGCGACGGCGACAACGAACTCGTCGCGGGAACGGCGATCTACCGGCAGGCCGACAGTGGCGTGGCCGACGCTGGCGTGGCCGACGGGGGCGTGGCCGGCGTGGCTGATGAGAGCGCGGCCGGTGGGGACGCCTCCGACGTGTCGGCCGGGTGGACGCGGGAGCACGTCGTCACCGGCTGGGACTGGACGCGCGTCGCCGTCGGCGACGTGGACGACGACGGCGACCCCGAGCTGGTGTTCGCGGAGGGCGACTCGCCGCTGCTCGGCGATCACATGGGTCGCGTCGGGTGGTTCGACCCGCCCGACTGGGACACACACATCCTCCATGACGACTTGTACTGCCCGCACACGGTCCAGCTCGCCGACTTCGACGGCAACGGCTCGCTCGACATCTACGTCGCGGAGATGGGACTCGGAGAGAACGAGGAGACCGCCCAGCACGTCCTGTTCCGAAATCAGGGCGGCGGGGAGTTCAGGGAGACCGTCGTCGAGAGCGGGGTGCCGACCCACGAGGGGAAGGCCGTCGACGTCGACGGGGACGGTCGGCCCGACCTCCTCGGAAAGTCGTGGGAGCCGCACACTCACGTTGACGTCTGGTACAATCGGCCGTAACATGTTCGGAACCACGACCCTCCGCGACCGGCTGCCGAGTTTTATAAGCGGCTCGACCGGCGCCGGCGACGATTCGGACGCCGACGCGAGCGGGCCGCTCGTCACCGTGGTCGTCACGACGTACAACCGCCCCTCGTACCTGCGTGACTGCGTCGAGAGCGTGCTCTCGCAGACGTACGAGCCGATCGAGCTCGTCGTCGTCGACGACTGCTCCGACACCCCCGCGGGCGAGACGCTGGCCGAGGTCGACACCGACTCGCTGGCCGGGTATCAGTGCGTCCGGCACCGGACGAACCGCGGCGTCAACGCCGCGCGGAACACGGGCGTCGAGGCCGGAACCGGAGCGTACGTCGCCTTCCTCGACGACGACGACCGGTGGGTTCCGGAGAAGGTGGAGCGACACGTGGAAACGTTCGAGGCGGCCGGCGAGGACGTCGGCGTCGTCTATTCGGGGCTGAAGGCGATCCACGAGGACGGCGCCCGCGAGGAGCTCCCGCCGCGGATCGACGGCGACCTGACGAAGGCGCTGCTGTGTCGGAACGTGGTCGGGTCGATGTCCGTCGTGATGGTCCGGGCCGACGTGGCGAGGGCGGTCCCGTTCGACGAGGAGTTCGAGGCGTGGGCCGATCTCGAGTGGTTCGTCAGGGTCTCCCAGCGGGTCGCGTTCGTCCGGCTTCCCGAGGCGCTCGTCGTCTACGAGTACACGTCGCACGGTCGGCTGAGCGACGACTTCGAGAAGAAACGCCGCGGCTACGACAGCTTCCTCGACCGGTTCGACGACGTTGCAGCGTCGTACGGGCGCCCCTTCCACCGGAAGATGCGCGCGTGGGCCGCGTTCCGAGCCGGGTCGTCGGCGCTGTACACCGGGAACTACGGTGAGGCCCGCCGGCTCCTGTTCACCGCGGTCGCGCGGTACCCGTTGGAACCCCGGTTCTTCACGTTTCTGCTCGCGTCGCTGGGGGGCCGGTCGACGCACCTCTTGGCGCGCGGGCTCTCGCGATCGCTCGATTGATCGGTCGCTCCGGGCGTTAGCCAACGCCTATCTTTGCACTTCTGGGCGAAAGGGGCTCGCATGTCGTTCGATGACCGAGGGAACACGCCGCTCGCCGGCCGGCTTCCCTTGGACCTTCTGGTCGTCTCGCTCGTCTCCCTCGGGGTCGTCAGGCTCGCCGCCGCTGGGGACGAGGGCGGTCTCATTCGGCTGCTCCTCGGCGGCGCGTTCGTGACGTTCTGTCCGGGGTACGCGCTGGTCTCCGCGCTGTTTCCGCAGCGGACCTCGCGCATCCCGGACCGGCTCTCCACGATCGGATTCCGGCGGGAGCCGCCGGTCGATTTCTCCGGGCTGGAACGGATCGTGTCGGCGATCGCGGTCAGCGTTATTCTCGTCCCGTCCGTCGGGGTTCTCCTGCATTACACCCAGTGGGGGATCCGCCCGACGACGATGGTCCCCGCCGTCGCCGTCGCGACGATCGGCCTCTCCGCGCTCGCGGTGATTCGGCGCCTGCAGCTTCCGCCGGACGAGCGGTTCGCGGTCGCCTCGCTCGGGCTCCCGCGACGACTGACTGACTGGGTGCGCGAGCCGGACCGCCCCGTCACCACCGCCCTCAACGCCTTCGTCGTCGTCGGCCTCGTCGTCGCCGTCGCCGGCATCGGGATCGCCGCGGCCACGTCGACGAACGGCGAGCGATACACCGAGCTGTCCGTTCTCGGCGACGATCCGGACACCGGGGCTGCGATCGCGGAGGGATACCCGCGAGAACTCGCCCCCGGCGAGGAGGCGACGGTCCGCGTCCGGATCGGGAACCGGGAGGCGGGCGCGCGGACGTACACGGTGGTGGCGCAACTGCAGCGTTTGGACGACACCGACGGGGAGAGACGCGTCGTCGAGCGGTCGGAGCTCGACCGGTTCGACGCGCAACTCCAACGGGGCGAATCGGTGGAACGGACACGGACGGTCGAGCCGACGATGGAGGGCGACGGGCTTCGGATCGCCTTCCTGTTGTACGCCGACGCACCGCCGACGTACCCGACCGTCGGGAACGCGTACCGGTCGGTACACCTCTGGATCGACGTGGGAGATGCGAGCGTGACGGGGACAGACGGGGCAGGGGCGGGCGAGACGGCGACGAACGGGACGGATACGAACGGGACGGCGACGAACGAAACAGAGATCAACGAGACAGGCCGATTGAGATCTCCCTCAGGCATCTTTCAGTCGAATCGCTGATCGATGGGGCGGCTTTCGACTGATCGCGGGGGTGAGCGTTGCAGATCGTCGGCAGCGGCTGGTTATGTGAACTACCCCACCCTACTCGCTCACCGCTGACGCGGTTCGCTCCTTGAGGGTGGGGCTTCCTGTTTCCACGACGCGCTTTGCAGATACGGGTGTATCCACAGGGAGCGCAGTCTCCACAGGCGTTGATTCGGAGTGAACCACTCCTACTTCTTCGAGGCCGCGAGAAAGGATGTTCCATGCCGCGTTCGCGTCCCTATCCGCCTCAAACCCGCACGACGGACAAGAGTGTTCACGAACCCATAACGGCTTGTCCGTCGAAACGCCGCAGGACGCACACTCCTTCGTCGTTCCGCGAGGATTTACGGAGACGAAGTGCGTTCCTTCGCGTTCGCACTTGTATTCGAGCATCCGAAGGAAGGTTCCCCACGCCGCTCCTGCCCGGTTCCGTGAGTTACCCGGTAGTTCGACCAGTCCCTTTGCGTCCAAATCCTCAACGGCCACCAAGTCGTACTCGGTGGCGTAGTAGTTCGAGAGTTTGTGAAGGAAGTCTCGCCGCTTCTGCTTCAGGTCGGAGTGGCATTCGGCAACAACCTGACGTTGTTTCTCCCAATTTGCGGAGCCGTGTTCCTTCCGCGAGAGGTCGCGTTGTGCGCGTTCGAGTCGCTCACGTTCCTCGCTGAAGTCGGGACTCTCGATGGCGTACCCGTCAGTGTCGTGGGCGTACTTGAGAATCCCTACGTCGATACCAACGACTTGCTCTGGTTTCTCAGGTTTCTCCGGCGTTGCTTCGCCCACGTCGATACCGAACGTGGCATACCACTCGCCCGTGGGTTCTTGCTTGACCGTGACCTGTTTGATGGTCGCGTTCTCGGGAATGTCTCGGTGGAGGTGAATCGGAATCTCACCGATTTTACTCAACCACAACGTCGTCCGACCACTCGTATTCTTGAGTTTGAAGCCGGACTGATTGTAGGTGAACGACAGATACTCCCGAGGTGGTTTCCACTTGAGCATTCCCACGGCACGTCCGTTCTCCTTTTGCGCTTTGAGCGTGGAGAGGTTGTCGTAGACGCGCTTGACGACCATCTGTAGCACTTTCGAGTGAACGTCTCCGAGGTCGTCCCACCACGTTTTGAGGTCGGGAAGTCGCCCCTGCACCTCGTAGCGAGCAGGAATGTCGTCTGCCTCGTTGAGCAGGTAGAGAACGTGGTTGTACAGTTGCCTACAAGTATCGACGTGGTGCAGAAGCATCTCGGTCATCCGTCTTCAGTTAAGACTCACACCTCGGTTGTGTAGCGGTAGCGAGCGTCTCTTGTAAGATCGGTCGCTGCTTG
>NZ_JBLZNI010000024.1:0-29719 GCF_051194165.1 Halorubrum shenae
GAATGTCCTGCAACGCGGCTTTTCTGAGTTAGGGCTGGGATGGCCCGAAGATACGCCTGTGGAGACTGCGCTCCCTACGGACACCAATCAAGTGTCTGCAAAGCGCGTCGTGGAAACAGGAAGCCTCGGGGCTTGACCCCGAGGCGATTCACCCCGCCGAGTCAGCTGCCGACGGCGAAACGATGATACTCCGTCACCGTGACCGATCGGTATGACTGATGTCGGCGACGACGCCCCGACCTTCACCGCCTCGCTCGTGACCGACGAGATCGAACCGTTCGACCTGTCCGACCACCTCGGGAGCGAGCCCGTCGTGCTCGCCTTCTTCCCGGCCGCTTTCTCGAACACCTGTACGGACGAGATGGAGGCGCTCCGCGACGGCTTCGACCGCGACGACTGCACGCTGTTCGGCGTGAGCACCGACCTCCCGCACGCGCTGGCCGCGTACCGGACCCAGTACGACCTCCCGTTCGGGCTCGTCGCCGACACGGCGCACCGCGCGATCGAGGCGTACGACGCGATCGAGTCGTTCGAGGACTACGGCGTCGACACGGTCGCGCGCCGAGCGGTCTTCGTGATCGACGGCGACGGCGTCGTGACGTACCGGTGGTTCGCGGAACACTCGGGGCAAGAACCCGACTACGACGCCCTCAAAGCGGCGGTCGCCGACGTGGACGCTTAAAAATGTACTCGCCACAGAGCGCCTGATCCGGCGACCGTCGACGGCCTCTCAGGCCGGATCGCGAAGCCCGTCGAGCGCCTCGGTGTTCTCCATCGACGAGAGGTCGCCGGCTCGGGGCGGCTCGCTTTGGCCCCCTACTCGTCGGCGTCGTCGACCGTCTCGTCGGTCCCGACTGTCTCATCGCTCTCGTCCGTTTCAGTTTCCACGCCGTCGCCCTCCTCCTCGGTCTCCTCCTCGGCGTACGCCGATTTGGGGACGATGTCGACGGAGGCGACCGCATCGTCCGGATCCAGATTCATCACGATGACGCCCTTCGTGTTGCGGCTCACGGTCGAGATCTCTTCGACGCGGGTCCGCATAATCTGGCCGTCGTCGCTCATCGCGAGCAGGTGGTCGCCGTAGGTGACCGCCTCGATGGCGACCGCCTCGCCGTTGCGGTCGCCGGTCTTGATGTCGATCAGCCCCTTCCCGTTGCGGGACTGGAGGCGGTAGTCGTCCAGATCGGAGCGCTTCCCGTAGCCGTTCTCGGTCACGGTGAGCACCCAGTTGTGGTAGTCGTCATCGATGGCGGCCACGCCGGCGACCGCGTCGCCCTCGCGCAGATCGATGCCGATCACGCCGCGGGCCGTGCGACCCATCGCGCGCGCCTCCGACTCGTCGAATCGGATCGCCATCCCGTTCCGGCTCCCGATGACGATGTCCCGCTCGCCGTCGGTCACCTCGACGTCGACGAGCTCGTCGCCGTCCTCGAGCCGGATCGCGCGGATCCCGGTCGTTCGGATGTTCCCGAACTGGTCGACGGCGGTCCGCTTGATGTACCCGTCGCGGGTCACCATCGTGAGGAACTCCTCGTCGTCGAGGTCGTCGATGTTGACGACCGCCTCGATCTCCTCGCCGTCGTCGAAATCGATGAGGTTGACTGCGGACTTCCCGCGGGCCGTCCGAGACATCTCCGGGATCTCGTAGGTCTTCAGCTCGTAAATCTGCCCGCGGTTGGTGAAGACGAGCAGGTAGTCGTGCGAGTTGGCGGCGAAGACGGAGGAGACGCGGTCGCCCTCCTTCAGGTCGGTGCCGATGATCCCTTTGCCGCCGCGGTTCTGCGCGCGGAACGTGTCGAGCGACATCCGCTTGATGTAGTCGTCCTCGCTCATCACGACGACGCACTCCTCCTCCGGGATGAGGTCCTCGTGAGTCACGTCGCCCACGTCCTCGATGAAGCTCGTGCGGCGCTCGTCGTCGTACTCGTCTTTGATCTCCCGGAGCTCCGTGATGATCACCTGATCGAGCTCGTCGGGGTCGGCGAGGATCGTCTCCAGCCGCTCGATGCGTGCGGTGACGTCCTCGTACTCGGACTCGATCTCCTGGGTCTCCATCGAGGTGAGCGAGCCGAGCTGCATCCGAACGATGTGTTCGGCCTGCGCCTCGCTGAACTCGTACTCGGCCTCCAGCGCCGCCTTCGCGGCGTCGCGGTCGGCGGAGTTCTGGATGGTCTCGACCACGTCGTCGACCTGTTCGAGCGCCTTCAGCCGTCCGTCGAGGATGTGTGCGCGGTCCTCGCGTTCTTCGAGTTCGTGCTCGGAACGCCGCCGGACCACGTCGCGGCGATGCTCGACGTAGTGTTCGAGCGTCTCTTTTAAGTTCAGCACCTGCGGCGAGCCGTCGACCAAGGCGAGGTTGATGACGCCGAAGGTGCGTTCGAGGTGGCTCTCCAACAGCTGGTTCTTGACGACCTCGGCCATCGCGTCGCGCTTGAGCTCGACGACGACGCGGATCCCGTCGCGGTCGGACTCGTCGCGGAGGTCGCGGATCCCCTCGATCGAGCCCTCGTTGACGTCCTCGGCGATGCGCTCGACGAGCCGGGACTTGTTCTGCTGGAAGGGCAGCTCCGAGATGACGATCCGGCCCTCCTCCTCGTCGACCTCGAACTCAGCGCGGACGCGAAGCCGCCCCCGCCCGGTCTTGTACGCCTTGTGGACCGCGTTCCGGCCGACGATGTTCGCGCCGGTCGGGAAGTCTGGTCCCTTGACGTGTTCCATCAGGTCCTCGACGGTGCAGTCGGGACTCTCGATCAGCTCGACGGTGGCGTCGATCACCTCGCCGAGGTTGTGCGGCGGGATGTTCGTGGACATCCCGACCGCGATCCCGGAGGAGCCGTTGACGAGCAGGTTCGGGAACGCCGACGGGAGTACCGCTGGTTCCTCCAGTCGGTCGTCGTAGTTCGACGTGAAATCGACCGTGTCGCGCTCGATGTCGGCCAGTAGCTCCTCGGCCATCGGGGCCATCCGGGCCTCCGTGTACCGCATCGCGGCCGGCGGGTCGCCGTCGACGGAGCCGAAGTTCCCCTGCCCGTCGATGAGGGGGTACCGCATTGAGAAGTCCTGTGCCATCCGCGCGAGCGAGTCGTAGATGGCGCTGTCGCCGTGCGGATGGTAATCACCCATCGTCTCGCCGACGACGGACGAGGACTTGCGGTGCGAGGAGTTGCTGGTGACGCCCGCCTCGTGCATCGCGTAGAGGATGCGCCGGTGGACGGGCTTGAGCCCGTCTCGGACGTCGGGGAGCGCGCGACCCGCGATCACCGACATCGCGTAGTCGATGTACGACTGCTCCATCTCGTCTTCGATGCGGGCGTTCGTCACCTGCGCGGCGCGGACGTCGTTGGGGTCGGCGTCGGGTACCTCGGAGCTCATATATCCACCCACTCCGCCTCGGTGGCGTGCTCTTTGATGAACTGCTTGCGCGGCTCGACCGCGTCACCCATCAGCACGTTGAACATGCGGTCGGCGGCGGCCGCGTCGTCGACGTTGATCCGCTTAAGCCGTCGGTTCCCGGGGTCCATCGTCGTGTCCCACAGCTGGTCGGGGTTCATCTCGCCGAGGCCCTTGAACCGCTGGACCTGGTCCGGGTCGCCGTCGCACTCCTCCGCGACGATCCGGTCCCGCTCCGCCTCCGTCATCGCGTCGTACGTCTCGCCGCGGTACCGGACGCGGTAGAGGGGCGGCTGGGCCGCGTACACGTAGCCCGCTTCGAGCAGGGGCTTCATGTGGCGGTAGAGGAGGGTTAAGAGGAGGGTTCTGATATGGGCTCCGTCGACGTCGGCGTCCGTCATGATGATGATCTTGTTGTACCGGACGTCGTCGATGTCGAACTCCTCACCGATCCCCGCGCCGATCGCGGTGATCAGCGCGCGGATCTCGTCGTTCTCGAGGATCCGGTCGAGACGGTGTTTCTCGACGTTGAGGATCTTGCCTTTAAGCGGCAGAATCGCCTGATTCTCGCGGTTGCGGCCCTGCTTCGCTGAGCCGCCAGCGCTGTCGCCTTCCACCACGAACAGCTCCGCCTCGGTGGGATCGCGGGTCTGACAGTCGGCGAGCTTGCCGGGCAGCGCCGTCGACTCCAGCGCCGATTTTCGGCGGGTCAGCTCCTCGGCCTTCTTCGCTGCCTTGCGCGCTCTGGCGGCCTCTGCGGCCTTGTGAACGACTTTCCGGGCGGTGTCGGGGTTCTCCTCGAAGAAGGTCCCGAGCTTGTCGTGGGTCGCCGACTCGACGATGCCGCGGACCTCGCTGTTGCCGAGCTTCGTCTTCGTCTGTCCCTCGAACTGCGGGTCGGGGTGTTTCACCGAGATGACCGCCGTGAGCCCCTCGCGGACGTCCTCGCCCTTGAGATTCGCGTCGAGGTCGTTGACGAGCCCGTGCTCGTTGGCGTAGTCGTTGACGGTCCGGGTCAGGGCGGTCTTAAATCCGGTCAGGTGAGTGCCGCCCTCGCGGGTGTTGATGTTGTTCGCGAACGCGTGGACGGAGCCCTGCAGCTCCTCGGTCGCCTGCATCGCGACCTCGACGTGGATGTCGTCGGCCTCGTCCTCGAAGTAGATGACGTCCTCGTGGATCGGCGTTCGCATCTCGTTGAGGTAGCCGACGAACTCCCGAATACCGCCCTCGTAGCGGAACGTCTCCTCGTCGCCCCCGTCGTCGACGCCTTCTTCGTCGCGCTTATCGACGAGCGAGACGGCGACGCCGGAGTTGAGGAACGCCAGCTCGCGCAGGCGGCTGGCGAGCGTCGAGAACTCGAAGGCGGTCGTCTCGAAGATCTCCTCGTCGGGCCAAAAGCGGATGTACGTGCCTGTCCCCTCGTCGTCGAGGTCGCGCACGCGCTCGAATCCGCCTTCGACGGGTTCGCCGCGGGCGAACTCGTGGCGATAGACGCCGCCGTCGCGTTTTACCTCGACTTCCAGCCGCTGGGAGAGGGCGTTGACGACGCTGACGCCGACGCCGTGGAGCCCGCCAGAGACCTGGTAGGACTTGGAGTCGAACTTCCCGCCGGCGTGGAGGACGGTCATGATCACTTCGAGCGCCGGGCGGTCGTACTTCTCGTGGGTGTCGACCGGGATCCCCCGCCCGTCGTCGCTGACGCTGACGGAGTTGTCGTCGTGGATCGTGACGGTGATCCCGTCGCAGTACCCCGCGAGGGCCTCGTCGATGGAGTTGTCGACGACCTCGTAGACGAGATGGTGGAGCCCTCGACCGTCCGTGGACCCGATATACATCGCCGGACGTTTACGGACGGCCTGAAGGCCTTCGAGGACCTGAATCTGGCCGGCTCCGTATTCGCTCTGCTCTGACATAGAACTTACCTGAACTAGTCTATGCCGACTTATAAAGCCGGCGCACGCGCGCGGGCGTGTGAGCGGGAACCATCCTAAAGAACCTGCCAACTTACCAAAAATTCGCGGCCTACCTGCCGTCGAGAACGACCCGCGCCCGCTCGATGATCGCGGCGCGGACCCGGTCTGGATCCGCGCTTGTCCCGCCGCCCCCGAATCGAACGGGGGTCTCCCTCGCGATCAGCTCGACGACGCGGTCGGTGACCGCGTCGACGGTCACGCCCTCGCCCCGGCGATCGAGGTCGCCGATGACTCGCTCGAACCGGTTGTCGGTGGCGTGTGTCGCGGCGATCGCCTCGGGATCGTCGGACGTGAGTGTCTTCCCTTCCGCCTCCGCCGCCGCCCGGTCCGCGAGTATCTTCCCGCGCCCGCCGCGTTTGTTGCGTACGACGACCCCGGCGGCGGGACCGTCACGCCACGCCGAGCCGGGGATCTCGTACGCCTCCGGGTCGAAGTCGCGGGCGTTCACTTCGCGCTCGATCGCGTTAACCGAGCCGAGCCCGATCCCCTCGAAGATGGCCGTAGCGGCGTCTGGCGGCCGGAACGACCCCGCTTTCGACTCCGCGTTCGCCCCTCGGTCCGAGCCCCCTCTCGACCCGGTCCACACGTCGGTCCCGAGAAACGGCGGGAGCCGATCCCAGTCGTAGTCGGTTCCGCGGTGGTGGGTGGCGACGCCGAAAAAGACCACTTCCTCGGGATCGTCGACCGCACTCCGGAACGCCTCGCGGTCGAACCGGTCGCGGACGTACCTGACGGCGGGCCGGAGCGCGAGGGGGACCGCTTCCGCGTCCGCGTACGTCGTTTCGGAGTCGCCGAAGCGGAGGAGACCGGACTCGTCCATCCGGAAGCGGAGCCCCGTTCCGTCGATCAGTTCGAGGAGCCAGAGGTGGCCCGTGAGGAGGTCGTCGAGGGGCTGCGAGCCGCGAACGTCGGGTAAGTGTGGGAACGAGCGCATGGGTTGTCGACGCTAGGTCGTCGAAGTGTGCGTCCCGGAGCGGGTTGGCTCTTGGGAGTCACCGGCGTGGTCCGCTCCCCGAGTTTGCCAGTGTGTCGCCAGTCCCCACAGTTACAAGCCGCCGCCCGGCGTATCGTCGGGCAATGCTACCGATCGCGGACTCCTTCGAACACGACTATCAGGGCTGTCAGATCCGATACGGTCGCGGGCGAATCGACGATCTCGGTGACGCCCTCACGGAGCGAGAGATCGGCGACGCGCTCGTCGTCTGCGGCTCGAACGTCGGTGCCAACGACGACCTGATGGACCCGATACGCGAGGGGCTCGGCGACCGGCTTGCCGGGGTCTTCGACGGGACGACACCGGACAAGCGCGTCGAGACGGCGTTCGACCTGCTCGATAAGCGGGCCGAGGTCGGCGCGGACGCCCTCGTCGCGGTCGGCGGCGGGAGCAGCCTTGACGTCGCGCGACAGGCAACCCTCCTCGACGTCGACGGGCGGGATCTCGGAACCCTCCGCGCGGACGCAGAGGCCGGGGCGGACGCGCTCGGCGACCTCGCGCCCGGAACGTCGCCCGCGCTCTCCGTTGTCGTGGTTCCGACGACGTTCGCGGGCGCAGACCTCTCAACCGGCGGCTCGCTGGAGGTGTTCGACGCGGACGCGTCTCCCACCGGCCAGCCGATAACCGTCAGCGGCGAGGGTCCCATGCCCGATATCGACCTCGCGGACCCGGCGCTGTTCGAGACCACCCCGCGATCGGTGCTGGCGGGGTCAGCCATGAACGGCTTCGACAAGGGTCTCGAGACGCCGTACGCCGCCGACGCCTCGCCCGTGAGCGACGCGACGGCCGTCCACGGGACCCGGCTCCTGCGCGACGCGCTCCCGCACGTCGCCGGCGACCGGCCCGACGACTCGGCGGCGACCGACCGTGCCGTGGTTGGCGCGCTGCTCGTCCAACTCGACCGGAAGATCTCGGTGATCCACGCGTTCGGCCACGGGTTCGCGCGCCGGTACGACGTCCAGCAGGGGAGCGTCCACGCGGCCGTCGCGCCGCACGTCCTCGCGTTCCTCTTCGACGAGGTCGACGCGAGCCGGCGGGCGCTCGCGAACGGGCTCGGCGTCGCGACCGCGGGCCGCGACGACACCGCGATCGCCGAGGACGTGGTCAGCGAGGTCGCCGCGGTCCGCGGCTCTCTTCCGGTCCCCTCGCGACTCCGCGAACTGGGGCCGGTCGAGGAGGCCGACTTTCCGGCGATCGCCGAGTACATCGCCGACGACTGGTCGATGGACCGCGCCCCGGACGGACTCGACGCGTCGCCGGAGACGATCGAGGGCGTGCTACGCGAGGCGTGGTGAGCCGGACTCGATCGGCGTCAGGCGGACCGGTCCCCACGTCGGCTTCCGACGGCGACAGCGCCGAGTAGCGCCACGACCGCGACAAGGACACCGAATCCGGGCGAGCCGTCGTCCGTCTCGCCGGAGTCGTTCGTCTCGTTCGCGTCGTCCGTCTCGTTCGTATCCTCCGTCTCGTTCGCGTTGCCGTCTTCGTCGACGCCCACGATAGCGATAGACTCGGAGCTGACGCCGCCGTCGGTCGCGACCACTTCACGCTCGCCAGCCGCCTCGATCGGGACCGCGAGTTCCCCGCGGTCGTCCGTCTCGCCGACTGCGGTTCCGTCGACCTCGATAGTCGCCCCTTCGACGGGCTCGTCGTAGGCGTTCCGCACCGACACGCGGGTCGTTTCGCCGACGAGGACGCGTTCGTTCGCCGTCGTGATAGCGAGCGTCGGCGTCCGCTGTGCCGTCACGTTCGTGCTCACGTCAGACTCCCGGACGGAGATCGTCTCGGGGTCCGGATCGTACCCGTCTTTGACGACTTCGGCGGTGTACTCGGCGTTCACGGGGACGTTCAGCGACACGGCCCCCTCGGTGACGGTCACTTCGCCGTCGTACACCGACGAACGCACCTGGATCGCGCCCGTCTCTATCTCCGCGGGCGGGTCGAAGTGATCGTCGAAGACGCGAATGTCGAGCGTGACGGTGCCGGATTCGATCTCGACGGTCGCGTCCGACTCTCCGCTCACGTTCACCTCCTGTGTCGTCTCGAAGAAGCCGGGTTTCACGACTCTGAGTGTGTACGCGCCGCGCTCCAGCCGACTCGAGGTGAACGTCCCCGACTCGTCGGTCCGTCCGCGGTCGACGGTCCGTCCCCCTTCGCGGAGCCGCACCCGTGCATCGGGCTGCGGCCGGTCCTGCGCGTCGACGACCGACACGGTCGCGGTCCCGCTGCGCGAGACTGCGAGCTCGATCTCCGACTCGCTGGCTTCCTCGACGGCCAGCGGTCGATTGCGGATGTACGTGTCGTCGTCCACGTCGAGCTCGACGGTCGCGTCCTCCGGGACGTCGAGGAATACCTTTCCGTTGCTCGCCGTGGTTCCCCTCGTCGTACGCGTCTCGTTGGACTCCGTCTCCCACGTCGCCACGACGTCGACACCGCCGATCGACTCGCCGTCTTGGTCGACGACCGACACGGTGAACGTCACGTCGGCTCCGGCCGCGCCGCCGGCCGCGAGAGCCGCGGCGATCAAGACGGTGACGAGGGCGGCGACGCCGACCACTGTGAGTCGCTCGAAGTTCATGGATATGTGAACATCCGACGGGAGGTGTATTGCTATGAACACGTTACCCGGTTAGCTCCCGGGGGAACTCGTCTGATTGTCGGGGTCGAGACCTCGCGGCGCTCAGTCGTCAACCGGTGCGTCAGGTCGATACGCCTCGCTTATGACCTTCCACTTCCCGGAGCGGAACCGCCAGTAGTTGATCGCGGCGGGGATCGTCGTCTCGGCGACGAACGCGAGGTACACGCCCCAGAGCCCGATCGCGGGGAGCGCGACCTCCGGTATCGTCGCGGCGAGCCCCGGCACGTCGATCGCCGGGGTCGCCTCGTACGCCCCGACGTACGCCAGCGGGATCGAGACGCAGAACATCCCGAGGAACTGGCTCGCGAAGGGGATCTTCGTGTCGCCGGCCGCGTCGAGCGGCCCCGCCGCGCCGCCCGAGATCCCCTGAAAGACGACGGCGACGCAGGCCGCGTATACGAACGTGATCGCGATCGGCACCTCGGGGCTCTCCGGGCTCTCCGCGAACAGCGCCACGATGTCGCTCGCGAAGACCGCCGTCAGCGCCGCGAAGACGAGGTACGTCGCCACGGAGAAGCGGATGATGTCGCGGGCGTACGCCTCGGCCTCTGCGGGATCCTCGCCGCCGAGCTCCTGCCCGACCAGACTGGAGGAGGCGAGCCCGAAGCCCCAGCCGGGAGCGTTCATGATCCCCCAGATGCGTCGGGCGATGACGAACGCGGCGACGGTGTTCTCGCCGAAGGCGTCGAGGATGGCTAACATTGGGAACTCCGCGGCGACCCACACGAGGTTTCGCGCGCCGACCGGAACGCCGATCTCGACGAGGTCGTGAAGCATGGCCGGGTTCACGTACGAGCCGAACGGGTCGATCGAGATCGGGAACTCGCCGATTCCGGGGACCCGCCCCCAGACGAGCCCGACCGCGAACGCCCCCACGGCGAGTACGTTCGAGAGGACGGTCCCGACCGCGGCGCCCTCGACGCCCCAGCCCAGCCCGAAGATGAACGCGGCGCTGAACACGATGTTCGCGACCGCACCGCCCGCGCGAACCTGCATCGCGGTGTACGCGTCGTCGCAGCCGACGAGCACCCGGCTGCCGACGAGGTTGAGCGCGGCGAACGGGACGCCGAGCCCGACGATCCGGAGGTAGTCGGCGCCGAACGCGATCGCGGTCTCGTTGCCGCTCAGCATGTCGATCAAGCGCGTCGGGAACGTCCAGAAGACAGCCGAGACGGGGATCGTGATTACGATGGCGAGGAGGACGCTCGCTCGGACGGCGTCGCCCAGCTCTTTGTATGCCTCCGCACCGAAGCGCTGGGAGACTAAGGCGATGGTGCCGCCGGCAACGCCCCCACCGAGCGCGAACGCCAGGCCCCAGTAGGGGCCCGCGAAGCCGACGCCGGCGACCGCGCTGGTGCCGACGGCGACGCCGACCATCGCCACGTCGACCGCGTTCTTCGACATCCGGGCGATCCCCGTGACGATCCGCGGCCACGCGAGGTCCGTGGTCCGGACCACGCGGTGACGGTCGATCAGCCCCACCCTCGCGAGGGCGAAGCCGATGTATAAGATCAGCGCACGGAAGGGGTTCGGGAGGCGGGCCACTGCGAGTACGGCTCTTTCTCGGTGGGTAGTAAAGGGATTTCGTCACGCGGCGGGCGTTTCCGGATCGGCGGGCGGCGACGCGGCGTCGAGGGTGAGGCCGGGAGGACTCACGCCCCCGACACGAGATACACCGACGCCACGGCGAAGGCGATCCCCAGCGCCTTCCGCGCGGTGAACGACTCGCCCAAAACGAGGAAGCCGATCACGGAGGAGAACACGAGGAACATCGCGAAGATGGGCGTCACGACGCTCACCGGGCCGAGCGCGAGCGAACGGTACAGCGCCAGGATCCCGATTCCGAGGAAGACCCCGGCCGCCAACACGTGAACGATCTTCGGCGAGGAGAGATGTTCGACGAACCCCTGTCCGGTGGACGCGAGCACGCCGACGGCCATGAGAATGAGAAGCGAGTTGGAGACGACCACGGCCACGTCGCTCGGGACCGCGTCGGGACCCGTCGTCGCGACTCGCATCAGCGGCGAGACTAACGCGTACGCGCCCATCGCGAGCAGGGCGTACGGGAGATAGGTGTTCATGCTTCGGCATGGCCGGCGGCGAACAAGTGCCTACCGACCGACGTGCGAGATCGGCGCGGCGGCGGTGGGCTCTCTCACTCCGCGCTGTCCGCGGCGGCGGGACTCGCGTTATCCAGGGGAAGCGAGAGCGTGACGACCGTCCCGCAAGGGTCGCGGTCCGCGAAGGAGACGCTGCCGCCGACCTGGTCGATCCCCCACTTCACGATCCACAGGCCGATCCCGCTGGCGTGCTCCAGCGGCGTCTCCACCCCCTGCGCCAAGACCTTGTACTCCTCCGGATCGATCCCGGGGCCGTCGTCGTCGACCGATAGCTCGAGCCAACCGGCCTCGGTCGACGCCTCGATCCACACGGACGGGGGATCCGCGTCGTTGTGTTGGACCGCGTTCGAACAGAGGTTCCCCACGACGGGCCTGAGGCTCACCGGCACCGTCACCGCCGGCAGTTCGCTGTCAATCGTCACTTCGGCGTGCGGGTGTTCCTCGCGGAGCTCCGCGACGGCCTCCTCGACGAGTTCGGACAGCGGGACCGGCGGCTCGGGCTCCGAGAGCGAGTCGAACAGCTCGCACGCGGTCCGGGTCCGCTCGCTGAGCTGATGAATTCGCGCGGCGCTCTCCTTGACGACTGTCCGCGCGCGCTCGTCGCCCGGAGCCGACGCCAACTGGTCGGTGTACCCTTGGATCAGGTTCGTCTCGGTCCGGATATCGTGGCGAAATACCCTGTTGAGCACGTTCAGCCGCTGTTGCTGGCCGAGGTACTCGCCGACGTCGTGGTAGACGACGAGGCGGCCGATCGCCCGCCCGTGGTCGTCGGTCACGCGCCGCACCGTGACCTCGTACGGTCGTTGGCCGTCCCGTCCCAGAATCGAGAGCGGGCCGACATCGCCGTGCTCGCCGTCGAGCGCGTCGTATCTGGGGACGACCGCAGCCGCCGCTTCGCCGATCGCCGTCCGACGGTCGATCTCGAACACGCTGGCGGCACACCGGTTCAAGTCGAGCACGTACCCCCCCGTGCCGACGACGAACACCGGATCGTGGAGCTGCTCGAACACGAGCTGCCGCGCTCGCCGGCGCGGCGCGGGCGTGAGCGTGAGCAGGCGGAACCGGGTGAGTGCGAAGAGGTACGCGACCCCGGAGACGGCGAACGCGAGCGGCGTCGGGTCGAGTCCGGGCACCGGGATGACGCCGGAGATGTAGAGGAGGCTGCTGATCCACGGCGTGGCCGTGCCCACGAGCAGCGCCGCGCTCTGCCCCCGAAACGGCCTCGCGTCGTCGCGGACGAGCTGGAGGATCGGTACCGACCCGATCAGTCCCAGCAGATAGGTGTAGCCGGCGATGACGTAGTACCACGAGCCGGGCTCGACGCGCAGGAACGACCCGACAGCGGTGTCGGCGATCGCGCGGTCGGCGACGAGGAGCCCGTACGGGTCGCCCATCGCGACGATGAGAACGGTGATGGCCGGGGCGACGCTGGCCGCCGCGACGACGCTCGGCGTCACGTATCGGTCTCTGCCCGTGTACTCCAACGCGAACAGCAGCCACCCTATCGGTACCAGCACCACTCCGACCCACTGCACGTCGTACCAGAGCGCCTTCGCGGCGAGCGTCGACGCCTCCAGTTCGAAAACGAGGAAGGTGGTCCACCACACCTGTCCGGCGAGCAGCAGCGCGAGCCACGTGGCGCCCGCGTCGGGCCGCTCCCGCCACGCGAGCACCGCCGCGGACGTACCGGTGACGACTGCCGCGAGCAGCGCCACAGAGAGCGGACTCAACCCGATCACAGTTTATTGCAGAAGAAGGAAGTATAAATCATTTTGTGCTATCGATCCGACACCCTCGTTTGGTCGGGGATCGAAGTCGATGTCGGATCAGCCGATCAGGGACACCCCCGCGATCGCGGCGCCGACGACGAGATAGGTGCAGTCCGGGGCGACGCCGAGGACGGACTCGTCGTTGATCCGGCCGGCGAGCGCGGTGACACAGATCGACGCGGCGATGCCGAGACCGAGGGCCGCGACGAGCGGCCACGCGAGCAGGCCGGCGGCGGCCGCGGCGGTCACGGCGCTCGCCGCGAGCAGGTCGACGCCGTACAGCACCCGGCGCGTTCGGACGACCCCGAGCACGACGGGGAGCGTCGCGACGCCGACCGCCGCGTCCGCGTCGACGTCCCTGACGTTCGGGAGTTCGGCGTCGACGAACGACCGCAGGAAGAAATACGCGAAGACGGCGGCCACAGCCGGCCCGACTGCCGTCCCCGCGAACGTGATCGGGAGGAACGTGAGGGCGGTCGCCCACCCCGCCGCGACGACGACGGAGTTGACGACGAGCACGTCTTTCAGACGCGGAATGCGGCTGTGTCCGCCGTCGGTGACTCCCGTGCCGGCTCGGCCGGCGATCGGGCCTGCGGGAGCGAGACTCGAGAGGGCTCCACCGACGGCACGGCCGAGTTCCGGCAGCCAGTCGGAGGCGTAGGCGAGCCAGAAGGCGCCGGGCAAGAGCGCGAGCGCGAGCGCGAGCGGTCCGCCCGTCACCGCAAGCGCGACCGCCAGTCCGTAGGCCAGCGTGGCGGCGATCATCAGCTGGTCCCCGTAGCGCCGGGCGAGCAGCGCGCGATCGGGCGTCGACGCGGCGTCGGCGTCCGCGTCGGCGACGTGGTCGACGGTGTACACCGCAAAGGTGACGAGCGCGACCACCGCCGGAGCGACCGTCAGCTGGACGCCCAGTAAGGCCGTCGCGATGAGCGTCTCGACGGCCGCGACGAGCGCGGTGAACGGCGATCCCCACGCGAAGGCGGCGGCGAGCCGTCGACCGCCGGATTTCGTCCCGTTCGCGGGTGCGGACGCGTCCGGCGGTGTCTTCGGTGCGAGCGGTTCGGAACGGTACGTCATGTCTGTGTCATCGGGGAGCTCCGACGAGGTGTCTGTCGTGTCTACCATGGTTCGAGACCGACGCCGCCGCCGACCGACGACGCCCGCCGATAGACACTCTCACCGCCGAACGTATCTAATCGTTCCAAAAAGCTTAAATGAAAAAGTAATATTATTCAGTCTAATTTATCAAGAGTGCAGAAGAGTTCGACCGTCCGCGATCCCTTCAGTACGCTTTTGGGCCAAGCGGTCGACGGATCGCGTATGGACACAACCTTCGACCACGTGATGATCCGCGTCGAGGACTTAGCGGAGAGCCTCGACTGGTACCAGACCCACCTGAACTACGAGGAGAAGGGCCGCTGGGAGGCCGACACGTTCACCAACGTCTTCCTCGGTCCCGAGGAGATGCACGAGGACGGCGCGACCTTAGAGCTCACCTACAACCACGGCGACCACACCTACGAGAACGGCGACGCGTGGGGCCACATCGCCGTCCGCGTCCCCGAGGACGCCCTGCAGGAGTCGTACGATCAGCTGATGGCGGAGGGCGTCGACGACTACCGAGACCCCGAGTCGTGTGGAAACCGCTACGCGTTCGTGAAAGACCCCGACGGCCACGAGATCGAGATCGTCAAGCGCGACTACGGCGCGAAGTGGAGTATCGACCACACGATGATCCGCGTTGAGGACGCCGACGAGGCGCTCGGCTACTGGACCCGCAAGTTCGAGTACGCCGAGGCCCGCGGGCGCTGGGAGGCCGACTCCTTCGCGAACTACTTCATGGCCCCCGAGGACGCCCCGAAGGAGGCGATGAAACTGGAACTCACCTACAACTACGACGGCCGCGAGTACACGATGGGCGACGGCTGGGGGCACATCGCCGTCCGCGTCGACGACCTGGACGACGCGTGGGACGAACTGATGGTCCGCGAAGCGAACGATTACCGCGACCCCGAGTCCTGTGACCACAACTACGCGTTCACCAAGGACCAGGACGGCCACGAGGTCGAACTGGTCTTCTAAGGCTAAACCCCGCCGTTTCGGGGCTTCGGATTTCTGGCTTTCGTACGCTAGCGATCGATAGCGGCAGTGAGTGTTGCAGATCGGTGGAGCGGTTGTTTATAAGTCGGATTGGCGTGTTGCTGTCGGGTGTTTATTAGTGATCGACGACTCTGCGGTGGACACCGTCAAAGCCCCAGCCGCGACGACTCGCGCGGCTCGGTGCGCTCCTTGACCGCTCACTTCGTTCGCGGTCTGCGGTGCTTCCGTCGCCGAGCTTCGCCCTCGCGGCTGCCCCTTTGAGTCCCACCCCCCCACACAGCGCCGAACCGCAGCCTCACACCTCCCCAGCCTCGCGGTTCGCGCTCTCCGAGCGCTCACCGCGTCCCTCGCGCGTGCTGACTCGCGGCCTGACGGCCGCTCGCAGGCACGCGCCACCGTACCGTAGATTATAAGCGATCGTCACAGCCGCTCACACTCAGTTAAATATTGTATCGCCGTCGCCGATCTGCAACACCAACTCCCATGATCGCTCAGGAGCCGGCTCGTAACGGCCGCCTCCTCCGTCACTCCGCTGCTCGTTCCACACCGGTCACCTCGAACCGCGCACCGCCGTCGCTGCCCTCCGTGGCTCGGACCGACCAGCCGTGGGCCATCGCCACCTGCTCGACGATCCGGAGGCCGAAGCCGGTCCCCTCCCTCGAGGTCGAGTAGCCGGCGTCGAACACTTCATCGCGGTTCGCTTCCGGGATTCCCGGTCCGGTGTCCTCGACGTAGAACCCGACTTCGTCTTCCTTTGCCCCGCCAAGCGCACTGACGGTGATCGACACGTCGTCACCGCCGTGTTCGACCGCGTTCCGAACCAGGTTCTCGACGAGCTGCCTGAGCCGGCTCTCGTCGGCCCGGAGCCACAAGTCGTCTCCGATAGTCAGGGCCGCGTCCGCGGTTTCGACCGTCTCCCAGCAGGACTGGACGACGGCGGAAAGCCGAACCGGCTCCGTCTCGCTCACCCGCTCGCCCTCACGAGCGAGGGTCAGGAGGTCGCCGATCAGCGTGTCCATCCGCTCGTGAGCGCGGGCGACGATGTCGAGGTGCTCGCTGTCGCACTCGTCGCGGGCGAGTTCGACCCGTCCCTGCGCCACGTTCAGCGGGTTCCGCAGGTCGTGGGAGACGACGCTGGTGAACTCCGCCAGCCGGTCGTTCTGTCGCTTCAGCTCCGCGCTCCGCTCGTGGAGCCGACCGGTCCGCGTCGCGGCGTTAAGCGCCGTCTCGGCCGCGGTCGCGAGGATCCGCGCGAGGTGTTTGTCGGTCCCGTCGAAGACACCGGGCTCCGTCTCGCCGACGGAGATGGTCCCGTGGTCGCCGACGGGCAACACCATCAGACTCCGGAGCCCCGTCCCGGCGTCGACGCCGCCCGCGGCCTCGATGTCGTCGTACACGTGGGGCTCGCCCGCCTCGAACGTCTCCCAGTTGAGGCTCCCCTCGTCGGGGGTGAACACCCCGCGGGGCGGGAGCAGCTCCTCGACCCCCTCTGAGACCGCGACGGGGACGAGCCCGCCGGCGTCCTCGTCGTACAGTCGAACGGTGACCACGGAGAACCCGAGCACCTCCTCGGCGGCCGCCACGACGCGCTCGGCGATCTCGGTCGGGGAGTCCGCTCGGATCAGGCTCCTGGTCGCGTCGTGAAGCCGCTCCAAGTTGGTCTCGCGGGCGACCCGGTCGAGCGCCGCCTCGAGGTGGTTCGCGAGGACCTCCGCGATGAGCACGTCGGTCTCGGTGAACGCGTGCGGCTCGGACGAGGAGATGACGAACAGCCCGTGGTCGCCGATCGGGTGGAGGACGATGCTCTCGGCGGGCGTTTCCTCGTCGAGCGAGTCGTCTCCCGACAGCTCGTCGACGACGAGCGGCTCGTCGCCGCGGTACGCCTCCCATGCGAGGGCCGCGCGCGTCCCGGACGGGGCACCGCGATCGACGGAGGGCTGTTCGTCGAAGACGGAGGGCACCGATTCGGCGAGCGCGACGGGTTCGAGCGCGTCGCCCGCGTCGTTCAGCAGATGGACTCCGCTCAGCCCCGCGTCGATGATCCCGTCCGCGGCGTCGACGGCCAGCTGCGTCGTCTCCTCGATCGTCCGGGCGTAGTTGAGCTCTTTCGTCCACTCGCGGAGCCGCAACAGCTTCTCCTCGCGTCGCTTCCGCGCGGAGATGTCGCGGGTGTTGACCACGAACCCGCTGACGCCGTACTCGTCGAGCCGGTTGCTCCCGACCGACTCCACCCACAGGTAGCTGCCGTCTGCGGTCTCGAACCGGTATTCGACCGTCGGGTTCGGCTCGTCGCCGATGACCGACCGCGCGAACGTCTCGACGACTCGCTCGTAATCGTCCGGATGGACGTACGAGAACGCGTACTCCCCGACCATCTCCGCCGGATCGTGGCCGACGAGCCGCTCGACCGAGGGGCTCGCGTACTGGAACGTCCCGTTCGCGTCGAGCGCGGCAACGATGTCGCTCGAGCGCTCCACAAACGCCTGATGCCGTTCGCGATCGGTCACGTCTCGGATGATACCCACGAACCGCTGCTCGCCGTCTTCTTCGAACTCTCCGAAAGAAATCGAGAGTGCGATCTCGTGGCCGTCTCGGTGCGCTCCCGGGAACTCGGCGGCCGACCAGTCCATCGAGCGCTCCCCGGTCGCGCAGTACCGCTCAATCGCTTTGCTGTGCGCCTCGCGCTTCCGCTCAGGCATCAGCAGTGCTAGCGACTCGCCCTCGAGTTCCGCGGGCGTGTAGCCGAGCAGGCGCTCGACCGCCGGGTTCGCGAACCGGATCCGGCTGTCGGCGTCGATGGTGATGATGCCGTCCATCGAGTGGTCGGTGATCGCCCGCAGATGGGTCTGCGTCCGCTCGGCCTCGCGCTCGATCTGCCGCTTCTCCGCGGCCTCGACCACGCGGTTCGCCAGGATTTCGTACTGTTCCGTGCCGCCGCCCTTCTGGAGGTAGTCCGTGACACCCGTCGAAATCGCGTCGCTCGCGACCGCTTCCGATCCCTTTCCCGTATAAAGGATGAAGGGGAGGTCCGGGTTGCGCTCCCGGACCATCTCGAGGAACTCGATCCCGTTCGGTCCCGGCATGTCGTGGTCGGAGATGACGCAGTCGACATCGGTGTCCGGGTCCTCGAGGTACTCGAGGCCCTCGGTGGCGTTCGAAGCGGTCGCGACCGTGATCCGCGGGTCCTCGAGTTCGAGGAACGACGCCGTGACCTCCGCGAGGTCCGGGTCGTCGTCGACGTGAAGCACGCGGATCGATTCTTGCATAAATTCCGGGTACTCGTGACGCCGTGATAATCGTTTGGACCGCCCGGTCCCTACCCGCCCCGGTCCCTACCCGCCCCGGTCCCTACTCGCTCTCCACCGGCCGGAAGACGACGAGGGGGTCCCCGTCGGTCGCGCGCTCCTCGACGCCGACGGCGACCCGGTCGCCGACCGCGACGGCGTCGGGTGCGGGCTCGATCCCACGGAGGACGCCGGTGAGCCGGACCGGCCCGAAGTCGGCGACGACGTTCACGTACGGGGTGTCGTCGGTGAACCGCGGACCGGCGACGTGGACGACGCTGTACGTCTCGACGCTCCCTGTCTCGGCGAGCGGCGCCTCCGAGAGCGACGTCGACCCGCACTCCGGACACACCCGCCGCGGCGGCAGCGATCCGTGGCCGTCCGGACACACGAGGGCGTATCCCTCGCCGTCCGCGAGGGCGTCGAGCCACTCGTCGTAGGCTCCGTTGCTCGCGGGCGCGCTCATTCGGCCACCTCCAGCACGTGGACGACCGCGCTGGCAACCGTCCCGCCGGCGTTGTGCGCGACGCCCACCTCGGCGTCGGCGACGTGCCCGCTGTTCGGGTGGTCGCCGCGGAGCAGTCGGGTCAGCTCCGCGATCTGTGAGCCGCCGGTCGCACCGACCGGATGCCCCTTCGCCTTCAGTCCGCCCGAGAGGTTCACCGGGAGGTCGCCGTCGGCGGTGGTGATCCCGTCGCGGGCGGCCGCGATCCCCTCGCCGGGCTCGAAGAACCCGAGCGACTCCACCGCGAGCGCTTCCGCGATCGTGAAGCAGTCGTGGACCTCCGCCACCTCGACGTCGTCGGGCCCGACTCCGGCGTCGGCGTAGGCCGCGTCGGCCGCGTCGTCGGCGGCGGGGGTGCGTGCGAGGTGTTCACGATCCGCGAGCGCCATTCGGTCGGTGCCCTGTCCGGTTCCCGTCACCGCGATCGGGGCGTCCACGTCGTGTTCGGTCGCGTACTCCTCGGACACGATCACGAGCGCGCTCGCGCCGTCGGTGATCGGGCAGGCGTCGTAGAGGTGGAGCGGCTCCGCGACCGGCGGGGCCTCCAGCGCCTCCTCGACGGACACCTCCTGTCGGTACTGGGCGTACTCGTTGGGGAGTGCGTTCTCATGGTTCTTCGCGGCGATGTGAGCCAGGTCGCGGCGGCTCCCCCCGTAGGCGTCGAAGTACGCGGTCGCCATCAGCGCGTACGCGCCGGGGAACGTCACGCCGGCACGCACCTCGAACAGGTCGTCGGCCGCGATGGAGAGGCCCTCGGTCACCTCGTCCGTCGGGAGGTTGGTCATGCGTTCCATCCCGCCGGCCACGGCCACGTCGGCGTCGCCCGCGCGAACGGTCCGGACCGCTTCGCGGACCGCGACGCCGGCCGAGGCGCAGGCCTCTTCGTAGCGGGTCGACGGGCAGTTCACGCCGGCCGCCTCGGCCATCAGCGGCGCCTGGTGGCCCTGGTGCTCGGCGAGCGCGCCCATGAAGTTGCCGTAGTTCAGCTCTTCGACGTCCTCGCGGGGGACGCCGGCGTCCTCGAACGCCCGTCGCGCGGCCGTCGCGAAGAGGTCACGGCCCGTTCGGTCCGGGTGGCTCCCGAACTGCGTGAGCCCGACTCCCGCGACGCGTACGTCGGTCATACACGAACGATTATTCGGGACCGGTTTATCGCTGCCGGAAGACCCGGAGAACTGCCAATATCGAGGTGGTCGCGATCAACCGATGTACCGTAGGTCGTCGTCCGGCACCGCCGGGCCGTCCTGCATCTCCTGGATCTTGCCGACGACCTCTTCCATCTCCTCGGCGCGGTCCTCCAGGCTCTCGTACTCGATGGTAAACTCGAGGTGGTCCGCGAGCACTTCGAGCACCGCGCGGGCGCTCTTCGGATCGACGAGGTAACCGCTCGTCTCGCCCATCAGGCAGGCGGCGTCGAACCCGCGCCGGCCGCCGAGCCCGAGCACGAGCCCGGAGACGCCGACGATGCCGCCGGCGGGCTCGTCCGGCCGGAACTCGACGCCGACCTCCTTCAGCCCGTCGACGAGGTCGCCGTCGGAGACCGCTCCGAGCACGGTGTACTCCTCGACGAGCTCGCCGGTCGGCACGCCGCCGAGCGCGAACGCGCGAGTCGCGCCGAACTCCTCGGCGATGTCGAGGAACGTCGTCGTGAGGGTGTAGTGGCCCTTGTTCGAGCCGGCTTGGTGGTCGCCGGTCAACACGAGCAGGTCGGTGCCATCGGTCTCGACGGCGTGGAACTCAGCACAGGTCAGCTCGGCGACGCCGTCGGCGTCGATGTTCACCTGCGGCGGGAACTCGGTGGTGTAGACGCGGCGGACTAACTCGCCGTCGAACTCCTCTAACAGGTGCTCGGCCGCGAGCTTCCCCACGTGGCCGACGCCCGGCAGCCCCTCGATGAGCACCGGGTCGTCGAGCTCCGGCGTCGCGACCTCGTCAATCTCGATGTCGTCCATACCGAGTCCGTCCGGGCGGGGCTCACAAGAGGGTGGCTATTCCGGTGTCGCTCGGACGCCGCCGGCGGAGCTGCGCTACGACTCTCGCCGACGCACCCGCCGCCGGTACTCCCCGTAGGGGTCTTCGGGGCTGAACGGCGCCGGCGCGCTGTTCTCCGTCGGCCCGTCGCACTCCGGGCAGCGACCGCCGAGCGCGTACACCGGCCGGTCGTGGGTGGTCTCCCAGTTCGCGCAGACGCGGATATCGGATTTCACGGGTTTGGAGGATGAAGTGTTGGGTGTGACGTGCGGAGGTGTCGAAAACGGACTGCGAGCGACTACTCGTCCTCTTCGTGACGCTCGCGGTGGAACCCGCCGGTGCCGCCGACCGACTCGATCGCCTCGCGGGAACGAGCCGCAGCGGCTTCGAGCTGGTCCTCGGCCGTCTTGTAGTTCGGCGCGCGAACCTTGATCCGATACTCGGGCGAGCCGACGTAGCCGACCTCGAGGTCGACGCCGTCCGGAATCTCGCCGTTGCCCTCGGCCGCGGTGAGCGCCTCGCGCACGTCGTCGACGCCGTCGGGGGCCGCGGACTCCAAGTCGACGTAGCCGGTCACCTCGACGTACGGCACGGAGACGTTGTCGCGGGCGGCCGTGACGATCGAATCGAGCGCGTCGGCGTCGACGTCGACGTCTTCGAGCGCCTCCTCGCCGCTGATCGCGGCCGCCTCGAAGGCGTCGTACAGGGAGTCGTACTCGACGAGGAGCGCGTTGGCGACCTCGGTGTAGCGGTCGTCGTCCACGTCCTCCCCGAGCGCGATCAACATCCAGTTGTCGGCCTTCTGCGAGTTCTTCCAGTCCTGAATCTTGTCCTTGCGCTGGTGTTCGTTGACGTCCTTGATCGACAGATCGATCTGGTTCGCCGACTCGTCGACGTCGAGCACCTTCGCGACGACCGTCTGTCCCTCGCGGACGTGGTCGCGGACGTTCTTGATCCAGCCGGAGGCGACCTCGCTGATGTGACAGAGGCCGCGCTTGTCCTCGTACTCGTCGAGGTCGACGAAGACGCCGAAGTCGGCGATCTCGTCGACGTCGCCGACCACCAACTCGCCGGGTTCGGGCCAGCCGCTGTACTTCATGACGGAGCGGTGAGGCGGTTACCGCGCCTCAACGGTTTCGACGATTTCGCCGTGGAGCTCGGCCTCCCCGCCGGTCGGGGTCGCGAGGGTCGTGCCGCAGACCGCACACGACACCACGGAGGAGGCTTTGCCGAAGACGACCTGTTCGTTCTCGCAGTCGCCGCAGGCGACGCGGTGGAAGCTTCCTGCCATGCTTACTCCTGGAACGTGAGCCGGCCGGCGCGCCAGCCCTTGCGCATGTGGGCCTTGCCGCAGTCGCCGCAGCGGTACTTCAGGTGGGTCTTCTTGGTCGGCTTGTCGCCACCGGGCACCTTCGAGTACCCGCCGGCGTTGCCGATCGTCGCGAGCGCGCGGCGTCGCTGGCGCGCGTCGCGTTTCATTCCGGTCGCCCGACCCGATCGAACCTTCTCCACTTCGTGCTCCTGATGGGAGTCACAGTGTGGACAGTACGTGTTGAAACGACGTGGCATCTCCATGGATATCGACCTTGAGTCGCGGTTCGTCGCCAACGCTTAAAACGGGTTTGGTCTGGTTCGCCTGCCCGAGTACACGCCCTTCTCACCGCTCCCACTCCGCGACCGCTCGCACCGGCGACCCGTCGCCGCCGCGCAGCCGGAGCGGGAAAGCGTACAGCCGGAATCGCGTCGGGAGACCGTCGAGGGCACAGAGGTTCTCGACGATCGGCAGCGAGTCGTTTAAAAGGACGTCGTGGGCGGGAGTGCCGTCCGGTTCGTCGGCGTTGGCGGGAGTGCCGTCCGGCTCGTCGTCGCGGACGGGTCCGGTTTCCGCCGCTGATCCGGTCGGCGTCGGGTCCGGCCCGAACGTATCGAGCCCGACGCCGACGCCCAGTTCGCGACACCGCTTCGCGGCCGCCGGGGTCAGGTACGGGTGGTCCCGGTACCGATCGGTCCCCCAGTGAGCCGCCCACCCGGTCCGGAGGACGAGGAGGTCCGCGGCAGCGTCGAGCGCGTCAGCGTCGAGCGCGTTCGAATCGGGGAGCGCTCGCGGTCGAATCGGCTCTCGGGGCTCCAGCGGTCGGAGGTCGACGAGCCGAGCGTCGAAGGCGAACTGCCCGGCGCCGATTGCATCGATCGTCTCGCCCTCCGGGAGCGTGTGTCGCGGCGCGTCCACGTGGGTTCCCGCGTGGGTCCCGGTTCGGAGTTCGCTCGTCGCGTAGCCGTCGGCCTCGTGGGTCGCGTCGGGCGAGAGCGTCACGTCGGGGTCGCCCGGATAGGTCGGCATCCCCGTCTCGATCGGTCGCGAGAGGTCGCGGAACACGGGTGGCGGTCGGCCCGCCGCGCGGTTAAATCGGTCGTCGCCGTCCGACGACTTCCGGGGCCCGAACGTATTTCCTCCACCCACCGCTCGGTGCGTGCATGTCGGAACTGCCGCTCGACGCCTACTACGACCTGACACGCATCGGCGAGGTCGCCGTGTCCCCGTCCGGCGACCGCGTCGCGTTCACCGCGACCGAGTACGATCAGGCCGCCGACGAGGCTGTCGCCTCGTTGTTCGTCGTCCCGACCGACGGCTCCCGTGACCCTCACCGCCTGACGAGCGCGTCGGGCGCCTCCTCTCCAGTGTGGGGGCCCGACGGCGACCGCCTCGGGTTCGTGGCCGCCCGCGACCGAGACACCGAGCATCGGGTCGGCTGGCGGGACCGAGAGGAGGAAGACGGGGCGGACGAGGAGGAGACCGAGGCGGACGACGAAGCGGACGAGGAGGACGAAACCCTCGAAAACGGCGACGAGGAGCCGAAACCGCAGGTGTGGCTGTTCGATCTCGCGCTCGGCGGCGACGCCCGACAGGTCACCGACCGCGACGAGGGCGTCGCCGACTTCGACTGGTCGCCAGACGGCGACCGACTGGTGATCGAGTCGCGCGACCCGACCGACGAGGAGTCCGCGTACCTCGATCAGGTGCGCGAGGAGGGCGGCCCCATCGAGACGACCCGGCTCCAGCACAAGGTGAACGGCGCGGGGTGGACCGACGACGTGACGACGTACCTCTTCGTGGTCGACCTCGCGGAGTTCGACGACCCCGACAGCGACCCCCGCCGACTCGACGACGCGTACGGCGGCGGTGCGTTTCAGGACCTCGCCGGCATGGACCCCGCGTGGGGCGAGGACGGCCAGATTGCGTTCACGTCCTGCCGGCTCGACCGCCCCGACGACACCACCGTCCGGGACGTGTACACGGTGTCACCCGAGGGCGGCGACGCCGAGCGGCTCACGGACGGCGATCTCACCCACGGCGCGCCGGCGTGGCGGCCCGGCGGAGACGAGATCGCGACCGTCGCGAGCGACCCTGACAACCCGCCCGCTCCGGCGGAGGTGTACCTGATGGAAGGGATCGCCGCCTCCTCGCCGGGCTCCCTCACCGCCGACCTCGACCGAACGGTCGCACGCGGGAGCGGGATCGAGTGGGTCGACGGCGCGATCTACACGCGGATCGCCGACGAGAGCAGCACTCGCCTGGTTCGCGTGGAGACCGACGGGACCGCGGAGCGCGCCTTCGAGGCGCAGGGTCGCGACCGCGCCATGGCCGCGTTCGACGTCGCCGCCGACGGCTCGACGGCGGCGACGGTTCTCTCAGATCCGGACGCCGGACGCGACCTGTACGCGGTCGACACTGACGACCTCGGCGCGGCGACCGACGGGGGCCGCGCAGCTGACGACGCGGCGACCGAGCCCGACTCCCTCCGGCGGCTCACCCGCGTCAACGAGTCGCTCACCGACGAGTTCGCGGTGCCGACGGCCCGCCGCGTCGAGTGGGAGTCGGACGGCTGGACGATCGACGGCGTGCTCTACCACGATCCGGAGGCGGATCCCGCGGACGGCGACCACCCGCTGGTCGTGGCGATCCACGGCGGACCGATGTCCTACGACGAGCCCGTCTTCAGCTTCGACCACGCCGCGCTGACGAGCCGCGGGTACCTCGTACTCCGGCCCAACTACCGGGGCGGCACCTCCCGCGGCCGGGCGTTCGCCGCCGAACTGACCGGCGCGTGGGGGACCGCCGAGGTCGACGACATCGCGGCCGGGGTCGAGTCGCTGGCCGACCGCGGGTGGGTCGACCCCGACCGCGTGTTCGGTCACGGCTTCTCGTACGGCGGGATCGCGCAGGGGTTCCTCGTCACGCAGGCGCCCGACCTGTTCGCGGCGGCGGCGCCCGAACACGGGATCTACGACCTCCGGTCGGCGTTCGGGACGGACGACACGCACACGTGGCTCGAGACGGAGTTCGGGCTCCCGTGGGAGGACCCCGAGGCGTACGACGCGGCGACTGCGGTGCTCGACGCGGGCGACATCGAAACGCCGCTCCTCGTGATGGCCGGCGGCGAGGACTGGCGGTGTCCCTCCTCCCAGTCGGAGCAGCTGTACGTCGCTGCCCGGAAGCAGGGCGTCGACGCCGAGCTGGTCGTCTACCCGGACGAACACCACAACATCGGCGATCCCGACCGCGCGATCCACCGCTTAGAGAAGCTCCTCGGCTGGTACGAGACGCACGACCCGGCGGTCGACGGCGACGACTGAGTTGCCGTCAGCGTCACCCGTGAGGGGCCGCCGTCCTCAGTGTTCGACGAACTCCACGAGTACCCCGCCCGTCGAGCGCGGATGGAGGAAGGCGACCTCGTGGCCCCACGCCCCGGGACGCGGCTCCTCGTCGACGAGGTCGATCCCGAGGTCGCGGGCGCGGTCGAGCGCCCCGGAGATATCGTCGGTCGCGAGCGCGACGTGGTGGATCCCCGGTCCCTCGCGGTCGAGGTAGTTGCCGATCGCGCCGCCTTCGGTCGGCTCAAGCAGCTCGAAGTAGCTGCCGTCATCGAGTTCGAGGAAGATGACCGCCATCTCGTCGAACGTCTCCTCGTGGGCGATTGGGGCGCCGAGCAGGCCGTCGAACAGGTCGGCGAGGTCGGTGGCGTCGCGCGTCGCGACGCCGACGTGGTCGAATCGCATACGACACCGATCTGACGCCGACGACTTATAAGGACCGAGCAGGAGGCGGTTTCCACCCGTCCCCGGCCGATATCCAAAGGTTTGGGTAGTAGCCGGGAGAAGCAAACACAGACCAGTGAGCGACTCAGAAGCCGACGCAGGGACAGAACAGATGTCGTCGCGAAACATCCTCGGCTCGCTGCTCGAGAGCGGACTCCACGAGATGCAGCGGGAGCGGTCAGGACTACTGCTCTCGGGGCTGTCGGCCGGGCTCGACATCGGGTTCGGCCCCCTGATGATGGCGGTGGTGCTGACGCTCTCGCCGGGGACCTTCGGCGACCTCACGACCGAACTGCTGTTGGCGAGCGTCTACTCTATCGGCTTCATGTTCGTCATCCTGGGCCGCTCGGAGCTGTTCACCGAGCACACGACGCTGGCGGTGATCCCGGTTCTCGACGGGCAGGCGTCGTTCAAACAGTTGGGCCGGCTCTGGGGGCTGGTGTACGTCGGGAACCTCGTCGGCGGGTTGTTGTTCACCCTGCTCGTCATCTTGTTGATGCCGGAACTCGGCGTCGTCGACCCGCAGTCCTTCGAGACGATCGCCCTGAAGCTCGTCCACCACGACCTTCCGTGGCTGTTCATCGGCGGCGTCTTCGCCGGGTGGCTGATGGGCCTGCTAGCGTGGCTCGTGACGGCGGCCCAGGACACGACCGCGCGGATACTCCTCGTGTTGATCGTCACCGGGACGATCGGGCTCCTCCACCTCCCGCACTCGATCGCGGGCAACGTCGAGGTGTTGTTCGGGCTGTTCGTCTCGGACGCGATCACGCTGACCGACTACGCCGGGTTCCTCGTTCTGGCGACGCTCGGTAACGCCTTCGGCGGCGGGGTGTTCGTCGCGCTGCTGAAGTACGGTCACGTCGTCCGCGGCGCGAACTGAGCTACCGACGACGCGGGCGGTCCGCCTATCTCCCCGGCTTGTACTCCCCGAACTCCTCGCGAAGCACGTCCGAGACCTCTTGGACCGTCGCGTACGCCTTCACGGCGTCGACGATGTGCGGCATCACGTTCTCCGACCCCTGCGCGGCCTCACGGAGCGACGCGAGCGCGTCGTCGACCGCGTCGCCGTCGCGGTCGGCCTTGACCCCGTCGAGGCGATCGCGCTGATTCTGCTCCTGTTCCGGATCGACCTCTTCGAGGTCCATCTCGGGCTCCTCATCGACTTCGAACCGGTTGACGCCGACGATGACGCGCTCGCCCGCTTCGATCTCGCGCTGCCGCTCGAAGGCGACGTCCTGTATCTGCCGCTGGACCCACTGGCTCTTGACGGCCTCCAGCATGCCGCCGCGCCGGTCGACCTCCTCCAGGATCTCGAAGGCGTCCTCTTCGATCCCGTCGGTGAGGTCCTCGACGTAGTACGAGCCCGCGAGCGGGTCGATGGTGTCGGCGGCGCCCGACTCGTGGGCGAGAATCTGCTGGGTGCGGAGCGCCGTGCGGACCGATTTCTCGGTGGGGAGCGCCAGCGCCTCGTCTTTCCCGTTCGTGTGAAGGCTCTGGGTCCCGCCGAGAACCGCGGCGAGCGCCTGATACGCCACCCGGACGACGTTGTTCTCGATCTGTTGGGCGGTGAGCGTCGAGCCGCCGGTCTGGGTGTGGAACTTGAGCTGTTTCGATTTCGGGTTCTGCGCGTCGAACCGCTCTTCCATGATCTGTGCCCACATCCGGCGGGCGGCGCGGAACTTCGCGGCCTCCTCGAAGATGTTGTTGTGGGCGTTGAAGAAGAAGGAGAGCTGCGGCGCGAACTCGTCGACGTCGAGCCCGGCGTCGATCGCGGCCTGCACGTACTCGATCCCGTCTCCGAGGGTGAACGCGACCTCTTGGGCCGCCGTCGAGCCCGCCTCGCGGATGTGGTACCCCGAGATGGAGATGGTGTTGAAGCTGGGCGTCTTATCAGCGCAAAACTCGAAAATGTCGGTGATGAGCCGCATCGAGGGCTCGGGCGGGTAGATGTAGAGGTTCCGCGCGATGTACTCTTTCATGATGTCGTTCTGGATCGTTCCCCGGAGCTCCGCTCTGGGGACGCCCTGTTTGTCGCCCATCGCGACGTACATTGCGAGGAGGACGGCGGCGGGGGCGTTGATCGTCATCGACGTCGACACCTCGTCGAGGGGGATCCCGTCGAACACCGTCTCGAAGTCGTCCAAGGTGTCGATGGCGACGCCCGAGCGCCCTACCTCGCCCTCGGCCATCGCGGCGTCGGAGTCGTATCCCATCTGCGTCGGGAGGTCGAACGCCATCGAGAGCCCGGACGAACCCTGATCGATGAGGTAGTTGAAGCGCTCGTTCGTCTCCGCGGCGGTGCCCATCCCCGCGTACTGGCGCATCGTCCAGAGCCGACCGCGATGCATTGTCGAGTAGACGCCGCGCGTGTACGGCTCCTCGCCCGGGTTGCCCACGTCCTCGCGGTAGTCGTGGTCCGGGATGTCGGCGGGGGTGTACAGCGGATCGACCTCCAGTCCGCCCGTGTCGGTGGTGAACGACTCCTTGCGCTCCCCGAACCGGTCGACGGTCTCGCCGTAGGTCCCCGACTCCCACGACTCCTTGGCGTCCCGGATCGCGTCCAGTTCCTCAGGATCGTACATTAGTACCGAAATCGCGCGAGCGGGACTTAACTTTTCGGCGGCGACGTTCACGTCGGTCGCCTCCGGTCGGTCTCCGAACGCCTCGACCCCCCGCAGACGGTCGGTTTCAAGTGACGCCCGGTCGATATCGGCGTATGGACGTCCTCTCCGATTCGGCCGAGCGCTTCCTCGCCGCGACGGCGCCCGAGCACACCGCGACGCAGGCGGAGATGGCCGCCCTCGCGGGCGACTGGGGCTTCCCCATCATCGGGCCGGAGGCCGGCGCGGTCCTCCGGCTGCTCGCTCGGCTGACCGACGCCGAGCGCGTCTTCGAGTTCGGCTCCGGCTTTGGCTACTCCGCGACGTGGTTCCTGCGCGGCGGCGCCGACGCCGTGATCTGTACCGAGTTCGACGAGGACGAGGCGAAGCGCGGGGTCCAGTTCGCCGCCGACGGCGGCTACGCCGACAGCGTCACCTTCGAGGTCGGCGACGCGATGGAGACGATCGAGCGCTACGACGGCCCCTTCGACGTCGTCCTTATCGACCACCAGAAAGGCCGATACGCCGACGCCTACCGCACGGTCCTCCCGAAGGTCCGGACGGGGGGCGTGATCGTCGCCGACAACGTCACGCGGGGGCCGATCGACTTCGGCGACCTCGTCGCGCACTTCGAGGACGGCGCGCCGCTGCCTGACCCCGAAGTCGACGGCGAAACGCGGGGAATCGGCGAGTACGTCGGCACCGTGCGCTCCGACGACGCGGTCGAGACGGCGATCCTCCCCGTCGGCGACGGGATCGCGGTGTCGACGAAGGTGGCGTGAGGGAGCGGCGTCGCGGCTGTTTATAAATGGACATGCTGTCGGCGCGTGCCTCCGAGCGGCCAACGGCCGCGAGTGAGCACGCGCGAGGGAGCCCGCGGCCGCTTTCGGCGGCCGCGGCGAGGCTGGGGAGGCGTGAGGTGCGGTTGCAGTGCGGGCGGGTGGGATTCAAAGGGGCAGTCACGAGGCGGGCGCAGGCGACACAAGCACCGCAACGAGGGAGCGAACGAAGTGAGCGACCGAGTGAGGCGCGCAGCGAGCGTGCGCCCGCCTCGTGGCTGGGGCTTTGGAGGTGTTCACCCCCGATCCGGAGTCAGCCATTTATAAGCGATCGACAGATCCGACGCCCCCACATCCAACGCTGTTCGACACCGCGTGTGACATCCTCCTCGCCGTAAACGGCGCGGCTTCCCGTACCGCAGGTGGGATATTTGCTGGTCTACGACACGACCTGTTCTCGCGGTGCAAAGCATCCGCTCTCGCGGTCGAACAGGTATGT
>NZ_JBLZNI010000025.1:0-29434 GCF_051194165.1 Halorubrum shenae
GAACAACTGAAGTCTCCCGCTTCAACTCCTTTGATTTAGCGGCCTACCTCGCTGCTGTATGGTGATTCAACACAGCCATTTGTCTGGTTAGTGAGCGTCGTTCTGGTGGGAGGATAGGTCGTGACTCACATGGCCGGCCAATCCTAGCTTCGCGAGCGCTGGCGGGTACTCGTCAGTCAAAGTTGATTCTGTGTCTTGGACCAGAATCTCAAGCCCCCGCGTTGAACCGGTGTACATGGGTTTGTGCGTGTCCACGGAACCTCCCATATGGGCCATCTATTGGCACAAGTCGGCCAGCATCTTTTTGCGCACAGCGCGTCGTCGTCAATGGCCAATAGGGTCCGTGATTACAGCATATGGATTCTGAAGTATTAAATGCTAGCCTATATGGGCTAAATATTGGCTCAAATAGTCTATTCAGGGGACACAACCCGTGTAACTAACAAAGTCCCCATTGGACGTATTGAAAATGCGGCCAACTCCGGGGTGGATGACGATGACCGACCTAGTCATCTTGGAGTTTCTCAACGACTACAACCTAGAGCTCGCCCCGAAGCCTCTCTACCGGAATTTAAATCGACACGGTCACAACATCGGGTACTCTACAGTACGGGGACGGTTGCCAGAATTAGCCGAGAAGGGGCTCTTAGTGAAGGACAGTGACGGATACTACCAGCTATCCGATCTCGGTCGAGAGTATCTCGGAGGCGAGATCGACGCCGCCGAGTTAGAAGATGCGTAACTGTCGATTTTGATAATCGCTCACTGGTCGTCGATTTCGTCGCCTCCACCCTCATCATCTGGTAGTTCTGCCTTGTCGATATCGACGATGGTCGCCCTTTCAGGCGGTGCGATATCGAGTTTAGCAGCGCCGCGCTCGATCTCCTCGGGCGTCGTCCCCTCAGCATCGGCGAGCAACTCGGTGAGCTCCTCGTCCGAGGTTATGTCGGCGTCAGGAGGTTCACGGCTCATACCATATTCTACCCGGCGTGAAGAATAAACGTAGGTGTCGACCCCCGGTAGGTCAGTTCTCCCGCTCCCAACATTCATCAATCTCCTGCGCGCCGATGTCGACAGTTGCGGTGATCCCGCACGAGCAGTGGATGCCGACGGTGCCGGGGTGCGTCGTGATCGGGCCCTTCTCTTGTTCACAACCCGGGCAGTTAACGCGAAAAATCTCTCCCATACACACCGATCCGTGTGGTCCGGGAAAGCCACTCTGCTCAGTCTTAACCAACGATCGGTGCTAGAACTGCCGGCTGTTGGTTAAGACTGAAACCGCAGGACAGTGAGGGTGATGGGGCCAGTGTTCTAGATAGTCTGAGTTATCCCGGAATCTGAACACATTCCCACCGGAAACCCAATATACACCACGCTTACACCTTCGAGAAGCCGTTCTTGTCGTCCTGAATCAGGGGGTCAGACCGCCGAAGATACACTTCGATAGTGGAGTGTTTGCGGGAGACACCTCATTTCGTCTGTTTGTATAGCGTATACCGCGATAGAAATTCGGCGCCTACTCGCCAAGACCGAGCTCTTCCTCAATCGATGACTCACCCAACGCTGCCCGGATCGCCGCCGGGTAGAACTCATCGTTCTTCGGCATGTCCTCGCCGTGCCGACGTCGCCACTCGACATTCAACTCCGAATACCGCATCTGGAGGTCATCGACGAGACCCTCTGGGAGATACATGTTCACGTTCTTCCGCTCACGGACGGTCCCGCTGCTCTCTTCGCTCTCTGCTGTCTTTTCGCTCTTAGACATCTTTGTTGTCTTTTGCCTCTTTGAGGTCTTTGATGTATTCGATGCTTCCGACATCTCCGCAGTCTCTGAGGATGCCTCACTTTCGGTGGCGGCATCGTCCCGATCGTCATCATCGCGGTCGTAGCGATCGTCCCACGGGTTTCGGTCCCGCTTCCCGTCACCATCAGTCATCGGCGTAACCCTCCAAGTGCTCGGCGACATCCAGATAGACTTCCTCCATGTCGCAGCTCTCATCATGCTCGAAGATGGAGACGCCAGCGTTCCATGCGCGCTGGAGTGCGACACGCTTTCTGATCTCAAAGACCTCACAGCCTTCTTTGTCCTCAAAGACATCTTTGAACCATGCCATCATCTCCTCAGCTTCGCCGTCGACGCCGACCTCGTTCGCAACAAGTGCGATCTCGTCGACCTCGCCAAACGCGGACTCGATGCTCCGGAGTTGCTTGAACAAGAGTTCGATCGCGCGGATGCTGGTTGACTTCGCCTGAGCGGGGATCAGGGCGTTCCCCGTTGCGACGATCGCGTTGTCGGTGAGGACACCGAGGTTCGGCGGGCAGTCAACGAGGATATAGTCCCAGCGCTGGTCGGCGTCGCTCTCGTTGAGGAGCATGTCGAGTCGCTCCTCGCGTTTCATCACGTTCGCGAGTTCGTCCTCGGCGTTGATCATCCGCTCGTGGCTCGGGACGACGTCGACCTCTTGATGCTCGACGACCAGCCGCTCGAGGTCGTCCATCCGGTCGATATCTGGGAGGACGTCGAACAGCGAGTCGCGGTCGGGATCGTCATAGAGATCTTCGAAACCGAGCCCCTCGGTCGCGTGGCCTTGCGGGTCGAGGTCGATGACGAGCACGTCGTGGCCGTGCTGGTTCAGCGCGCCGGCGACGTTCAGCGTCGTGGTCGTCTTCCCAGCACCCCCCTTCTGGTTGGTAACTCCAATTCTCATAGATGTCTTTGCCCTCAAAGAGCGCAGAGATGTCGAAGAGTCTTAATACTGCGTCAGACGCTCACACCCACCTAAGCATTAAGATTCATCGCCGGATGAAGATGTTAATGCCGTCGTGAACTGCCTCGGGGTCAAGCCCCGAGGCTTCTTCCCACGGATTAACTGCTAACACTCCCGGAATCACCATCGGTCTGGTGGCCTCGAACGGTGGAAACCGGGTCATGGCCGGGCGGTTCACTCGCCCCGTTGCACTGCCGTCGCACCCTCACTACCGGAAGGTTGTTGAGAGCAGGCACATTCCTATCTAACTTCTGTAATCCCTTCGCGCTAATCGACACAGCCGCTTTCCGGTCAGCATGATCTTGGAACCCGCAACGAACACACTTGAACCGTTTCTTCTTCCGGTTTGAACGGTTCGTGTGGCCACACACGATACACTCTTGTGATGTGTATTCCGGGTCAATCTTCAGTGATGGAATGCTGTTCCATGCGGCTTTGTACGTCACGAAATTCTGTAATTGTGCGAAGGGTAGCGAGTGCAGCCGTCGATTCATCCGGGTGCCGTAATCAATCGAATCACGCATGTCTTTGAGGTCTTCAAAGACGAACACCGGATCCTCGAACTGGTTGGCCCACTCCACCACACGTCGTGAGACTTGGTGAAGCCGGTCGTGGACAAACCGTTTCTCACGATCCTGCATCGTGTTTTCAAATGCGGTTTGCCCGGCTGACTGCATTCGCTTCCGAATCGTGAAGAACTCGTGACGTTCCTGCTTGATCTCAGAATACTCAATAACAATCGAGTCTTCCACACCCGCTTCAGTAATCGCTGCGAGCGCAACGTTATCCTCGTTCACATCAACACCAACAAACGTTGTACTGGTATCCTTCGACCGGACAGTCCCAGTTTCGTGAGTGACGTTGACGTGGAGTTCGTGTCGGCCGTGTCGTGAGACAACTTCAGCTGTGCCGACACGCCACACATCATCAGTCAACGCAGTCTGAAGCAACTCTATTTGGTCACGGCTTGCTTGGAGTGTTCCACGAACGAACGTTCGTTTCTTAGCGGTGATGCGGAAGTTCACCGCACCGGAATCACTCAATGTTAAGGCGTATCCCTCGCCGTGATTCATTCGGAGTGGGAACTCATCTTCATGATTCTGGCGTGGATAACCGTAATCGTCTTCGTCGTAGTAGCGTTCAAGCGCGTCAATCGCTTTTTCGACGAGACGTTGAGTTGTGTTTTTGACGTGCGATGACCGATCTACAACGAGCTCTTCGATGTGGTCCCAGTCGTAGCCTTCACGATCAAGACGGAAGACTTCATTCACGACACGGCGTGCTTCACGTTGGCCTTGTGTCAGAAGCCGTGGACTACCCTCGTCAATATCGAGTTGGCAGATGAGAGTCCGGGTCAACGACTTCTGCATACTGTGTTCGTCGCTTGTGACTCAGTTATATGTGTGTAAATCAGGTGACGGCCTTCACCCTCGGGGTCAAGCCCCGAGGCACTCGGCCTTACTATCTGTAGAGAACCTACGACCGCTCGATGATCTTTGAGGTGGATCGGCAGAAGATCTCGACGAGCGGATTCAATCTGTTGTTCGCGAGGAACTCGAGGCGACTACTACTGAGTGACGACGAAACGGTTGTCGAGGAGTACGAGTACGGTCACACGATCGTCCGGATTATTGATGAAACGGGCATTAAGCGTTATCTCTTCGACTTTTCGCTCGTAATCATCGCGGCGCGCGGCGGAACAGGAACAGAGTTGTGAGGACAATTCCGGTGAGCAACGCAATCCCTCCAAGATCAGTAAGATCGATGCCAGAACGTTCAGTTACTGCTTCTTCCCTGTCATTTCCCACTTCTGTCTCGCCTGAGACACCCGTATCGGTAGAGCCATCATTTGGAGTGTTGATACTGGAAGCACCTCTGGTCTCGGCAACCGTCTCACCATCGGGTTGTTCGGTCACGGTAACAGACTGCGTGATTATTTGATCGGTACCTATTCCGGAACCGCCCGATCCAGCTTCGAGGGCTGGACCTGTCAAGACGAGGTTGTACTCCCCTGAGGAGTTGAGGCGGACAACGATTGATTCGGTCGTCGTCTCGCCAACCTCAGCGTTGACTGTGGCCGCCTCGTCATTCACCAACTCCCTTTCATCAGCGGTTACAATTTGAACCTTCACATCATTCGCGGGGGCCCGCCCGTTGTTATTGAGATTAACAGTAACGGTCAGCGTCTCCCCAGCCGCGACTTGATCGGCCGAGAGAGTCGTCTCAGCCGGGACTAATGCTGGGCGCTCGGCTGCGACCGCGAACGCAGAGAATCCCGTGGAGGTAACTCGGAGTCGGACTGTCTCATCGTTCGTGTTGATTACGGTCGTCTTCGTCTCTTTCCAGCCCGCCCCCGTCTCACGGTAGACGGCGAGTTGTTCGGGGTCAACGTCCGTTTCCGCGAGATAATCGCGATCCACAACGAGCTCAGTGGTCGCCTCGTTGATTGGCTGGTTAGCTGTCGCAAACTCGACTGTATAGTAGCCGAGCGCGTCCACACCAAGCGGCACGGAGGAAGTTTCTGGCGGCGGGTCGGTAGTACCTCTTACTTCGAACTCGACGTTTCCAGAATCCTTACTGACGAACGTCAGGTCGGTGAGTCGGACTGCTGGGTCACCGACATGGAGCTGTCGGAGATTGACTTCAGTCTCTACCTCAGCAGCGAGCGAGAGAATTTCGACTTTCCGGGCGGTTGAGTCGGGTGACTCTACCGTCGTAACTGTGCCCGGATCGTCATCATCGTCACTGTTGCCATCGTTATCTGCGTCACCAATCGCCTCTGAACCGGCAGGACGGGCGTGGACCGAAATTTCATCGATAAGTCGATCGCCGGGGGCGACTTCAGCCACACGGGTGTCAACTTCGACGCCGACTGGAACCGCGTCGTTTTCCGAAGTCAACTGTACAGCATTCGACTCACTCTCGATCGGTTCACCGTCAACGACAAACGTGACGCCTGTCCCCTCGTGGTCAATCCATGCTTCTGCGGACTCGTTTCCGTCGTAGGTGATGTAGAAGAGTGTTTCTTGAGCCGCAAATGCGTCTGGGTTTACGCCCTCATTATCGAGGTTCGGATTGTTCTCAGTGATATCAACTGCGAGTTCGTCGTTCTCATCGAGGTATGCGTAGGGGTTGTCGCCGGGTTGGAGTGCGACCTCATCGTTGAGCGGATCGCTCGGTTGATCGAGAACAACTGCGCTGCTGGAGACAACGAGCAGGACGACTGCTCCTAACGAGATTGTGATGAGTAGGGTGGTCGACCCACGCTGCCATCTCATCGTCCCATACATATTGTCGTTAGTATATAAGAAACCGCCGCACATGACCGTATCGAGGTGTGCCTGAACCGGCTGGCGGCACAGACATCAGTCAGTGAATCGGCGCGTTGGGAGTCTGTTTTCACGGAAAGACAATACCCCTTTTGATAATCTCGGCCAGAATCGGTCAGTTCGATCGGTAAGATAGTTATTAACAGTTCGGGTAGGATGTCCTCTCTGGATAATTCCGATCTAGGCGTGGTCCCCACTGTTCTCCGCCTACCGCGTATACGTGTAGACGTTGCTTCCATCACCAACATAGATTGTGCTCGGCCCCAGACTGAGGCTGGTACCGAAGTTCGTCACTCCCGAAGGTGCGGTGATGCGGTCAACTTGGCTCCAACTACCGCTGCCCCGTTCGAACCGGTAGACTGCACCGGTCCCATCGGTCATCGGTTCGCTAGGCGCACCGACGACTGCCGTGGTCCCGTCGGCCGCCAGCGACGACGTACCGAAGCCGACACCAGTTGGACCGCTCAGCGTTTCCGATACCTCTTCGGGAAGGTCGAAATCCGGCCCGAAACCATCTGTGTCCGCTCCGGCCTCGTACACCCGTATCTCGTTCGCCGCCCCGATGAGTATCGTCGGATACGTGTCTCCGGCCGATTGAACGATATCTCCGACGGCCCCGAATTCGGAAACTGGTTCCGTTCCGGGCCCAGTGTCGTCAAACGTATCGATGTCGTCAACAGGGAACACCCGGGCCACCTGATTGATGTCTGGATACGAGTTTGTCAGGAGGACGTACTCGCCGTTCGTCGCCACGTGGACCGGGATGTCTGCCGGGTCTCCGAAATCGATATAAGTCCGGATCCACGTCCACTCCGTCGGGCTGTTTTCCGTCCGGCGGAACACGAGGAGTCCTGCCTTTCGTGCGTCCGGACCGCCACGAGCGAGCGTCGCTATGATATCGCCCTGAAACTCGAGTACCTCGCCGAATCGAGGATAGTCGTCCGGGGGCGATACGGTTCCCGAAGTCTCGTTCGGCTCCCCTCGCTCGTCGTCAGCGTCTGTCAGTTGGAACACAGGCGACGTGTCCCAAGTATCTCCACTCCGCTCATACACGTATATCTCGCCGTACTCGTCGCCACTCACCGTTCCTGGCGCTCCAACGACCGCCGTGTTCCCGTCGATGTCAACGTTCTCCCCGACGCGGTCACCGGGTTCCGAGGCAGTGAGCGTCGCGACCTGCTGGAACGAGCCATTCGACCGCTCGAACACCTGTGCCACGCCCTCGTCGTCGCCGTCACCGAGGTCCGTCCCTGGAGCGCCAACGACCGCGGTGTTGCCGCTGGCCGAGATGCTCGCACCGAACTCCTGGAGCGACCCGCCTGGGAACTCGTTATTATCGAGCGACCCGTCGAGCGTCGGCGGTCCAGTATTGCTTCCACCATCTCCGCGGCCGGTTCCGTACAGTTCTGGGTTGAGCTCGGCCAGCGCGTCGTTGATCCGTTCGGTCTCGTCAGCATCGATGTTCTCCGGGTCGATACCGGCTTCGTCAAGAAAATCCGACAGCGAGAACGGTGGCTTGCCGCTCATTATCGCGTCACCTCGGAGCGTCGTTCGGTACCGATCTGATTGTTATCGACTTCGCCCGTCTGGTTGATGTCTGTGACGTACATCGCGGTCATGATCTTCGGACCGTCTGACGCCCTTTCGGGCAGGCCCACCGGCGGAGTCGAACCGCCACGTCACTGAGTGACGGCGACCGGCGTGAACGACCAGTGCGGTTGTCAGCTCCGGTGTATAGATGATTATCCATCGCCTCTACGAGCCTCCGAGAATACTGATCTCGAGAACCCGATCCTCCGGGATGTCTCTTGTTACTGTGATTGACGTAAACGATGTCGAGACGTCGTCCGTACCCTGCGCTCCACCGTCCGCGGGTTCCCCCTTGATCGTGACTGTCTCCACCGACTCCGGAACGGACGTTGTGGTCTCGAACGTCTTGCCGATTCCGATTTGCGCCCCGGGTGTGAGAGTCACCCGATCTTCGAAGTCGATCTCTGTGATCTCGATCGGTTGGGTTCCTCGGTTTTTTATTTGTAGCGTCACTGGCTCGCCACCGGTCACGTCGGCAAGCGCGCCGCTGATCCGTTCGCGCGTCTCGGGCGGGATGTCCTCGGCGGTGAGTCCTTCTACCTGCTCGACGAAATCGGTGATCGTGAGTGGCATCTTCGATCGTATTGATTACTTTTGTGGGAAAGCGCGGCCAGTGAGCGAGCGGTCACGTCGAAGGGGTAGGCGAGTGGCCCACTTACTCTTCAGGAACGAGGATGTCAACTCCTTCGACAGTGCCTTCGCTGGCGTTGGGGTCGAATTGATTGTTACTCTCCACTGCAGTCAGATCAAGCTGATTGCCTCTGTCTTGGACGTATGTCGTATCTGCAGCGCCGGTGAAGGTGTTCTGCTCGAACGCTTGCAACTCGTCTGCGTCGTAGGTCCCGAACACTAGCACTCCGAAGCGGTTCTCCACGAACTCGTTGTTCGTGATTGTGTATTCGGGGCTCGGCGTATCGAGACCGGATGGCAGGACGCCGAGATCGGTTTCAATCGTGTTTCCGTTGATCACGATTTGAGTATTATCAAGCTGGACCGCCTGGACGAGGCCACGAATTAACCCTTCACCGGCTCCGTCACCAGTCTGGGTCAGCAGGTTATCCTCAATCTGAATCTCTCCATCAATCTGCTCGATGAGGATGGTCCCAAGATTCCTTGGTCCATTCGAAGTCGCTGTAATGACGTTGTTCCTGATGGTCAGGTTGTTCGCTCCGGGGTTGGACGTCGAGCCGATTTGGACGACACCTTCGGCTTCTCCGATGGTCCGTTCAATTGCGAGCCCATCAATAACAACGTCACTCGGGTTTTCGTCAACGAATACACCGCCCGTAATCGTCGCTTCGTCGCCACGCTCATCGCTGTCACCAGCAATACCGGCGTTCGGGCCGAACAAGGTGAGATTTTCTTTAGTTACGTCGAAGCCACCATACGATCCCGCCTCGACGGAGATCACGTCACCGGATTCGGAATTATTAATCGCCGCTTGGATCGTCTTGAATGGACTGCTCCCGTCGTCGCTTCCACTGCCAGCGTTGACAACGGCGTCGTAAAGATCGGCGCTGGGACCGGACGGTCCACCCTCCACACCGGTCAGATCTGCTAGCTTATCGTTCAGCCGCTGACGGAGTTCAGGTGGAACGTCATCGGCGCTGACTTCTCCACTCGTCTCTGCGGCGAAATCCTGAATATCAAGTGTCATCTATGGAGCCTCCCCACTAACCGTGATCGTTTCGCTCAGGTTGGTACTCGTCGTCGCGTCGTCGGTCGCGGCGACGATCGCATCGTACGTCTCGGCGTTCCCAGGGCTGACCGTAACGCTCGGGAAGCCCGTCTGTGGCACGATGAGGACGATCAGCGTTGTGGGACCACCGCTGCCCGGTTCGACGAACGACAGCGGCGTCACCTCAACTTCGACATCCTGTGTCCCCTGATTCCGGACCTCGAAGAGATCCGCGAAGACGGTCACGGCGTCGGAATTGACACCTGCTCCGCCGTTGCTCGTCGAGTTCCCGCTCGTGAAGTCGAGTCCGAACTCGCTGTTCGACGACCCGTTGTCCTCGGTGACGTACTCCGCGTTTGCGTTTCCGGTGTCGTCGATAGCCAAGTACCCGGTGGCGTCGGTCGCCACCTGTACCGCGACATCTCTGTCTGCCGATGCGCTCGTGAACGCGCCGGTGCCGACCCCGAAGGCGACGCTGCTTCCAGCGACCCCGACCGTGGCGAGAAATTTTCGTCGGTTCATGCGTGTCAGAGAGTATTACTCGGCGTGCCCGGATCGACGTTGGTGGCGCCACCGTCGTCGGCGGCGTCCGCTCTGATTTCGGTTGTCGTGCTCGGATCGATCCTTGAGCTACCGGTGGGATTGTTGACATCACCGTATTCGCTTTCGTCTAACGTTTCAAGTCGAATGCCAACAGCGCGGACATTACCGACAGGAACCAACATTTCGTTGGCGCTCCCATCGATCACGTCCGCATTTGAGAACGAGGGTTGATTCCCACCGGCGATAAACTCAAGTCGGATTTCTCCACCGGTTGCGGATCCCGGTGCCTCGGTGTCAGTGATGACCGAGTCAATCTGAACGAACACGTCTTGTGTACCCTCATTGCGGACCCGAAATACGTCGTCGAAAACGTATTCCGAGTCGAGACCAGCCCCGACGCTCGAACCTGAGGTTCCAGATGCGTCGTTGATGTCGATCCCGAGTTCATTGCCGCCACCGGTCTGGGTGGCGAACGTTCCGTTTGGTTCGTCAAGAGTCCCCTCGTCGCTCGGGTAGATCTGTAAGTATCCAGCCGTGTCTGAACTAACCTCAACGGTCGCCTGCCGGTCAGCATCGACGCTGGTGAACGCGCCGGTGCCGGCGGCCATGCCGCCGCCGCCGACGAGTCCGCCGAGACCGACCAGCAGTTGTCTGCGGTTCATCCTATCTCACGCTCGTTAGAGGCTGCTGGATTGGTCAGCGATGAAGGTGATACTCCCCGACGTGCTCACGTTCGCGTTGTCGAACACCGTCGTGTCCACCGTCAGATCGAGGTGGACCGACTCACCCTGCGTCAGCTCGTACGCACCGTCTGCGGTCGGGTCGGCGATACTGCCGCCGTCCGGGTTCGAGCCGGTGCTGTCGAATGCGATGTTGTCGTTCAGGTTCGAGGTAGCGCTCTCGTCGGCCCGGACTGCCAGTCCGACACCGGCCTGATTGCCGGAGCCGTCGGAGAGGTCCAGATTGGCCGTGTCCACGCTGAGGTACGCAGACTGAGTCCCCTGGTTTTGCACCTCGATCAGGTCATCAATCTCAGTCACGGCGTTGGGGTTGAACCCGTCGCCGAGGTCAGTCGTGTTATTACTCGAGCTGAAGTCGAACGACACCTCGGCACCGCTGTCGTCCACGTACGCGTCCGAGTTCGCGCCCGGGTCGCTGTTCGGGCCTGCCGCCTTCCGCAGCGCGAGGTATGCACTCGAATCACCGGCGACCTCAACGTCCACGCTCCGATCCGCTTCCACACTCGTGAACGCGCCTGTCCCTACGGCAGCCGCGCTTCCGGAAGCCAATGCACCTAGTCCGACGACGAATTTGCGCCGTTGCATGTTGGATTTCACCTGGGTTCTGGCACCCCCGAACCCGACCATTCGGGCCGGAAGCGCTCGAATGACGCATGTAGGGGGACCTACTTCGTTATGAGATCCTCGAGGCTACATCGTGGAGCACTCGATGAATCGAATGGCCAACTCGATTCGGCTCAAGCACGTCTCGTTGTTCGCATCAAGCAGTGCTTGAAGCAGACACCCGTCTACATCGCGGACTTCAGGGTGTCGTTTCGGACAGATCAAGAGTGGCTTGAAGATCCCAGAGCGGGTCCTGTGTTACTTCAAGCGACTCCTCCACAACCAACGAGGAGTCCCAGATAACATAAGGTGGAAAATAATAACAGATAAAATATACTAATGGCTTATAATGTCTGGTCTTACAGATATCAACTGACACTCGGCGGCTTGGGACTGAGATACCTTGGCCGGCGGTCAAGGGGGGCCGATTGAATGCTACCAATCACGACACCGGCAAACGAATCAAACTCAAACGGGGATGAACTGTCCGAAGACGATATTTATGGTGTTCTATCGAACCGACGACGACGATTTGTGATCCACGCGCTCAAACGCAAAAAAGAGCCCGTCGACATCGCTGAACTTTCGGCGCACATCACTGCTTGGGAACTCGGTGTCGACCCGGAGGAGGTCGATTATGAGGACCAGAGAAGCGTGTACAGTACGCTCAAGCGAACCCACCTGCCGAATCTGGAAGAAAAGAATCTGGTGATCGTCGACAAAGAAGAGAAGGCAGTTCGTGCTACATCCGAGCTGGAAAGCCTCGATATTTATGTTGAGGCTCTCAACAGTAAAGAGATTCCGTGGAGCCTTTATTACGTCGGACTCGCAGGGGTCGCGATCGCACTCCTGCTCGCAGTCACAGTCGAAGCACCGATATTTGGGGCACTCGAGCCGCTTGAAGTGGGTATTTTCACAGTCACCGCCTTCGGAATGTCGTCAGTTGTACACCACATTATCGGCCGCCGCACCCGCCTTGGTAATAGGGAGAAACCACCTGAACTCTATCAGTGAGAATGAGAGCACCTAGTCGGACGCCGCAGATTCGTGTTGGTAAATTCCGTCTGTTGAGTATTCTTCTCGCATTTACAGCAGCAGTCGGACTTGTTTTTGGCACCGCTGGGTTCACCACGATGGATGCTGACCGCGGAGTTGGAATCAACGTAACTGAGGACGACAACGCATATCTCGGCTACGAACCACTCGTCAACGGGGGTGAAAACATTACTGCGGGGCAGTCTACATCAGTCGCAGAATACCACAATCAAGTTAGTGTCGATTTCAAGATGTTAGAGATCGACGTTTCGCGCACAAGTTCGTCTGGGCCCACAATCGAAACCTTCGATGCCCCCGATCAACTCGACCGAGGTAGCGCTGGTACCGTCACCGTTACACTAGATTGCTCTACAATACAGGATGTCAGACTCTCTATTGAGGTAACTGGTAGTGGATCCGAGGCAAGCGTCACCTTTGATCGGACTCTCAGCGTTACGTGTGTACCGAATTAAGACGAAGAGGAAGACGAGACTGAAGCAGAATCATTCTCCAATTCGACCTGAGCTGATTACGCGGTGTGAAATCCTCCTCGCCGTTTACGACGAGGAGGATGTCACCTGTCGGAACATATCTCAGAACCGCATATCTCGTCTGATACTAAACGCTGTAATGCCGACCGAATGTGATAATCTTTTTTTGAAGCATTAGTTTCATCCAACGCGTCTTTGAGGTGCCCCCTGACCATGGTTTCGGACAGCTGACTGTCCTGTTGGCTCATGACTACATCGGTGATATCTCGCTACCACATGTAGTTATACACAGGTTGTTGAGACATCGAGGACCTCTCGATGCAGTCCGATAACGCTGTATTTGCACGCTGTATCTTGCATACCAGTACAGATATTATTCTTAGCTAGTAGTTTTCTCACTGAACAGTTCCACTTTCTTCTTTTGAGGAGAGAAGATAGATCTGCCCGTGCTCGTTGAGTTTCCGGCTTTGTTAATGAAGTCGGAAACTCAAACAGCTAAGCGGCACAATTAGGGCTACAAGCTACTTAAAAAGATGAGCGAGTCAACGAATTCGGAAACTCAAAGCAGGCAAGCCCGAGCCTGGCTTACGCCCGAGCAGCTGGTTTCACGCAGTCGAAGTAGCATTACTATATCTTGGCAATGAATAACACTATGACCGCCCCTCTGAGAAAGTTGGGTTTCGGGAGCAGTTGAGGGCTCGCCGCTTCCTGCTCATTAATGAGATGGCTCGTAGCGTCGATCGGACCGCTGCTGGCGAACGGCAGGCGGTTTTGGGTTCGGTGTTGGACTTCTACCCAACGCTTATACTATTGGCCGGTGTGCCAACAGATGAGAGATGGCCCAGGAACCGCTGTTCCAGTACACACACGTCGAGGCCGGTCTCGTCGAGAACGTCGTGCTTCGGCCGACTGACGACATCGAGACGTATCCCTCAGGCTGGAAATACACGCTCCACCTAGGCACTCTCGACGACCTCACGCTCGTCCGATACGACAACTCCCACGAGGACACGAAAGGCCACGAACACCACACCGCAGCCGGCGACCTTGACGACGTCGAGTTCCCCGGAATGGAGGACCGGCTTGTCGAGTTCTGGGCGAGCGCGGACGAGTACTGGGACGCTGTCGGCGGCGACCCGCCCCGGCCGCACTGATCGAATACCGACACACGATACCCGACCATGACCACACTCCACATCACCGTCGGCGACCGAGAACAACTCCGTGAGGACGCGCTCCAGTTCGTCCAAGGCGGTGAGGCTGACGATCTCGACGAACAGGACGGAAAGGCAACACTTCAGTTCGGCACCTACGACGACTTCGTTGACAGTCTCACGCCGCTGCGCCTTGAGCTCATCCAGGCGATCGCGGAAGAGGCGCCCGAGAGCATGCGCGAGGCAGCGCGTCTCGTCGAGCGTGACGTGTCCGACGTCCACTCGGACCTGAAGCAGCTGGAAGTACTGGGCATCCTCACGCTCGAAGAGGGCGGGCCCAGCGGTGCGATTCAACCCGTCGTTCCGTTCGACCGCATCGAGGTCCACATCGACTACCCGCTTATCGATAGCGGCGACGCCGATGGTACTCCCGCAAGCGCGTAGTCGCCACCCACCGCTCTCGGAGTGTGCTATGAGACTCTCGTTCGATGGCTACTCACGACCTACGGTCACGCTGCTGTCCCGAAACAGTACTTTCGCCCCGCTCGCCCGAACTATAAGTCACAGAGTCTCAAATTTTGAGGAGAGGGAGCACCGCTGGGCCGGTTTCAACAACCGGATCAGCTCCAAAACAGTGTCACACGCTCCCTCTCTCCCTCGAAGTAGCCCGTGAACTCGTGAAAATGACTCCTGATGACCCAGAGACGGTCCGTGGCGACTGCTCGTTCTGTGGCGAGATAGTCACCGGTCGGCACGCAATCATCCCCTTTGAGACCGCTGGCGGTGGCCCTGGCGTGTGGGCCGAATGTCCAAGCTGTGGCGAGATCGTTGACCCCACCGATGCTCAGTAAACAGTTCATCCAGCAGATCGTCAGGCTCGAGCCGTCATCGACAACGCACCACGAGTGCCGTCACTGTGGGTACAGCGTGGAGAAAGCCGTCGATAAATGTCCACAGTGTGGCTCTCACGAGATTGCGGCCTACGATCTTGAGTAATCGCTGAAGTGTTCACGGTTAGTAGAGAAGGTTCAATACCTTATGTAGCACCCGAACGCTAACATGGCTCCGATTGTTACATAAGGTATGGAGCAGCCGTCACCACCCACCTCGCTCCCGAAGTATCTCGCGGAGGGGCTCCCCAAACAGGATACGGAGACACTCCAGGAGGTACAGAACTATATTGGGGCTCTCATCGAGTATCGCGACCAGTCGGTCGACACTGACGAGCTTCCCGAGGCTGCCGAGCCCGTCGACGATCCCGATGGCGCAGGAAGCGGGACCGTCGTCAAAGAGAAAGTCACCTGTGGCGACGACAGTTGTAAATGTGCCAGCGGGAACCCCTCGGATATGCACGGTCCGTATCTCTATCGCTACTATCGTGAGAACGGGACGATGAAATCCGAGTACGTCGGTAAGCCAGAAAGTGAGTAGTGGTGTGAGAAGTTTGGGATAACCACCCGTTCGTGCCAACCTGCGGTCCTAGACTTCCCCGTGAAGGGTGTCATCAACGACATCAGCGAACGCAACGTTCTCACGCACTTGTTGCATCTCGACGGTGACTCGGTCTCCGACACTCGTTTCGGGAACGATCACGACGTAACCGTGCTCAACTTTCGCGATCCCGTCACCCTGGTCACCGAGGTTCTCGATTTCAACGTCTCGCTGTTCACCTTCCTCGACAGGCGGGCCGTCGTATTCGTGTTGCTGACCAGCGTGGTCAGCTGACTGAGTGGCCTCAGTCGTGTCGGTGGCTTCGATATCCGACGTCGACGTCGATATGAGCGCAACACGGTATGTTTCACCCTCAGAGAGTGTTCCGGTGGCTATCTCACGGTCTGGCACAGTTATTTGATAGGTACCATCGTCTTGCTCAACAGTCGCAGTATACAGTGTTTGGAGCGTCTCAGAAATGTCCATAAATCGCGTATTGTGTTGATTCGTGCCAGCTGACTTGTTTCTAGCGTTTCTAGTGCTCTCAACTGAATACCGTCGGTCTGATCAAGGTTCCCGAGAGACCACTTCAGGACTCATCGCCAGCATCAAACACGGCCGCAAAGTCTTCGAGGAACTCCTGTGGCGATCGCTCATCACTACGAGACGGGAGTGGAGCTTCCCAGCATTCGATCTCGAGCGTGCGCGCATTCGACACCGACTCCGGTTCGGTTGTCACATTGAAAATCCCGGTATGATAGATCGCCAGCAGTCGCTGCTCATGAACGGTGACGTAATCGATTCCGGCCCGGTCCAGGACTGTTGAAACATTAGTAGGCTCAGATAACGAGACAGAGACGCTTGGAGACGGCGAGTCGGTCATACCAGGTCCTAGGTCTATTCTACTGATAAAACCCAACATGAGTACGATCCGGATACACCATCTGGCCAGTTGCCGTGGCCGGTCTGTCGTCTCCCAACGAGTACGATAGAACAGTCCTCCCGCAGTCTCGGCCGTGACAGTATCCGCCCAGACGCCGGCTACCCACCAGTTGAACGAGTATGGAAGGATGTCCCGGAGTCAAAGCTAGTGAGCTCGGTAATACGCTGCTCCAGTTCTTCGATTTCAGCTTGGAGCTCGGTTGTGTCTTCGTCGGCTCCAGCCAACTGGTCTTTGAGCCCTTGGAGACGGGTTTCTTTCATCTCTTCGTCGACGTCTGCCTTCCGTACATACTCGCTCTCTTCAATCTCGTAGACATCGGATTCAGAGAGTGACGTTACCTCCAGCGCGTCGTCGAGTTTGCTCGTGTCGACGCTCATCACCCGCTCAGGGTCGATCCCTTCTGCTTCCAGTAGCTCAAGGACTGCTTCGTCATCTTTGAGTGTTCGATTCCGACGGACAGCCCGTTGAACGGACCCGTATTGACCACTCACAGGTTGATCGTGATGGAGGCGGTCAAGCAAGACGCCACGGACCTCCTGCCGAAGATCGTTGGCGTTGCGCTGGACGTCGGACAGCAGCGTGTAGAGATTCACGAGCGTCGGCACGTCTAGTTCGGTGAGTGACGTCACATCGTGCTGCTCGAGTGCGTCGATCAACAGGAGGGCATCTGCATAGACCGGGATATCGGGCTCTTCTCGTGGACCATCGTCGTGTTCAACCGTGTGCGCCTCGACAAGCGGCGACGGTGTTGGCGTCTCACTTTCGGAGAGGGTCCCGCCCCGGTCGTCGATAGTGAATCGCGGATGGAGACTCATGACGGTGGCATACGGTTCAGCCCCGGGTGGGAGGCGATCGAGATCGAACGACCCAGTCGCATCGTCAACGCGCTCAAACAGCGTCTCAAACTGCTCTCGCTGGAGCGGGACGGTCTCACTGTCGCCCTGATACTCGATCAGTACTCGGTGTTGCTGGACGTCGGTGATGTGAAACGGCTTCTGAGAGAGCGGAGTGAGGAGTGTAGCGTCTGCTGGAAGCTCCTCCACGTTGTCGAGGAGATTGTCCCACGTCACTCGAAACGACATACTGGCGATTCAGTACTGCGAGACAAAAGCATACGGGCGTACGTGATGGAGCTCACCGTGATTAACCAACAGAAACAACGGAAGCGCCAGCTTGTTGGTTAATTTCTGAGCCTATCCTCAGAGGATCTTTCCAAGGTCCTCAGTACTGCCTAGGTGTGGGGTGACAGTGGTCGTTTCGCGAGTTCCGTCTGCCTGATTGAGATGGTAATATGCTCACCACTTTCGGAGATTTCACGCGAGGCAGACAGTCCCACGCCACACGTGTTATCAGGAAGAATTCACGAAATGGTGGGGTGTCCTCAGAAGAGCAGAGGAGGTCGCTATGTATCCTGAAATTGCTGAAACGGTGGGGGGTGTTGTATAGATGAACAGGGAGTCGAAAATCACCCCACAACAAGACTACGCGTTCGGTCGATCAGCACTGATATGCTCGAAATCGATATCTGCAAACCGAGCTGTATCCTTGAGAACTTCGACAGCGATCTCGGTATCGACTTGGAGCTGATACTCCCAAGCAGGACCACCGATCGAACCCGCCGTCACCTTTTCGCCTTCGGCGATACCTTGCATGTCGAGTTCACGGAGATGATCTTTGAACCGTCGCTGACCGAGTTTGTCGGCATCGATTCGTGAGGCGACACTCTTGTACACACCGTAGATCGGTTTGGCTCGGACGGGAGCATCCCCGGAAAGTTCCAGGGCAGTGAGCGCAGCAAGGGCAAGATGGGCCTGTGTCGTCATTTCACGCATAGCCTCAACGACGGCTTCTCGCTCAACGAGTGCCTGGGCTTCACGGGCGTGCTCCGCACCAACTTGGTCGTCACCGTGTTTATCCGCCAATTCGCCGGCTTTACGGAGGTATTTGATCGCTTGACGAGCGTCGCCCGTATCTTGTGCCGAGAGTGCAGCGACAAGTGGGATCACGTCATCGGTCAGTACACCATTCCGAAACAGATACTCCTGCCCGGATTGGTCGATTTCGACGACAGTTCCCTGCGGAACTCCATCGGCGTCGACTTCGTCGATCGGAGTCAGTTCGGTATCGCGGAACGCCTTCGCTGCGCGCCGGCGGAGGATCTGCTGGAGCTGCGTCGCATCATACGGTGAGAATAGGACGGAATCGTCGTAGAGCGAACTCTTCACTTTCGGACTGAGATTATCCCGCCACTGGAGGTCGTTACTGATGCCGATGATGCTGGGGAAGACGTGGTCCTCAACGTAATCCTGCGCTCGAGCTCGGGGGAGACTGTAGAGAATCCGGTCGTCGTCTCCGAGCGTATCGATTTCGTCGAGGACGATGATGATCGTGCCACCGATCTCGTTCATCGCCTCGAACATCATGTCCATCACGACGTCAGTTGCGTAACCAGTCGGACGGCTGTTGTCGGTGAGTTCTTGGTAGATACGGGAAGCAGCCTTGTATGACGTTGAGAGATCATGCGATTCACAGGAGACATATGCTGTCGTGAGGTCCAGATGATCGGATTCTTCCTCGGCATGTGCCTGTAGTTCGGAGAGTTTGGCTTTCGCAGCGGCAGTTTTCCCTTGACCGGCCTTCCCGTGGAGGAACACGTTGTTGGCACCGACTCCGCGAGCCGCGGGAGCCAGCGACATATGAAGATCTTCCATCTCGTCAGTTCGTTCGGGGAGATTGTCGGGATGATATTCCTCACGAAGGACCTCTTCTCGTTGGAAAATAGGCGAGGTATTCGAGAACTGGGTCATATGCGGAACCCTCTGGGCAAGAGATAATAAAACCCCGGTTACAGCAATGTCTAGAATGTCGTCAACCGGTGGTTCCAAACAAAATAGACAGACCACACCCCCACCACCGTTTCAGCAATTCTCGTGCCAAAGAGTGGGGACGATTAGTTCCAACCGAAACATACGTTACAGTACGAAGACACGGTTCTCAGCCACCGTTACCTCTATTTCAGTCGGATTAAAGACACAGCGACTCTTATTATACTATATATTCTTTTCCTTTAGTAGTAGTAAGTGTAGTAGTAAGAGAGTAGATAGAGCAGTTACAACAAGTATAGCAACCTATATTTGAAGGATTTATAAGAGACGTACCTCTGGCGGGACTCGTCTTCGTATTCGACCCGATCTCTTATTCGGGTAAATTGCTGAAACAGTGGTGGGGGTCCCAACGGCATCCGTTACTTCGATTTAACTGTTCATCCGTGAATGTCATGTTTACTTCCTCCGAGGAGTTCTTGAGAGACGTGTGTGGTCTCTATTCTTCCGGGGTAGTGTTTCTCAGGTCTCCAAAATCGAGTGTTAACTACTTTCCTGTTTTGAGTAACGCACTCACTCGAACTCTAGGGAATGGTGTTCGTCCAGCTGAATTAATTCCTGAAACACTGGTGGGTGTCAGGCGGATTTATATGAGTTAGCGTCTCTCTTGCCCCGGAACCGAATTCGTGAATCTACTCTCTCCAGATAGGTTTATGACTCTCATTCTCCGATACTCTCGCTAAATTCGTGAAACAGTGGTGGGTGTGTCTCCGATAGCGGTTGCTCAGACTCTTACCAAACGCTGAGAGCAGTTTTGTTCGCGACCGCGTCGGTGGTTACACTCGAACGGATAGTGTGTGAGAGCGGCTGGATCTCAGCGTCGATCTACTGGTGTACAGTTTGAAATACTCGAAGTGCCGGTGTGTGGGGACGTAGGCGATCAACCTCTTCCAGCACACCCACTACGACCCGCACTCCTCTTGCCAATCACAGCGACTGGCAGCACCGACTCTGTAGTGTGAAACCAGATCGCCGCCCAAGAGAAATCTGTACCCGACAAGTGTATGATCGAGGTAATATCCGACGTTCGGTAGTTAGACAGCAGGATGCTGTGATTAACCAACAAAGATAGCAAAACCCGAAGTATGTTGGTTAAGATCGCTCGCTCTCATGGAAAACTGCTGAAAAGACCCATCGCTAATGGAGTCTGTTGTTTCACTTGAAGCAGTAGTGTGTGGGCTCAATAACTGGTATAGATCGCGTCTAACTCTCCACCGTTTCCGCAGCTTTTGTTGACGAGTGATCGCGGGAATCCGCACACCACCATTTCCGAAGCTATTCACGAGAGAACAAGGGGACTACGAAAGAGGCGGCGTAATCAGGATGAGGCCGGATCGCCCCAATCTACTCCTCCCTTCCCGGTGGTTGGACGATCTCTCCAAGAGATCGAACCAACTCTATTCCGTTCTCGTAGCCAGTCGTCACCCGATACCCTTCTCCATCCTGCTCAACGGCTCCCACGCTGGGATGCGCAAGAAGTTGGAGGGCGGATCGAACCTCTTCGGTGGTTGGGATATCGTTCGAGTCCTCCATGCCCACGACGATCCACCGGACGTCCTCCGCTGTCTCTACGGCTCCATCGGCACGCTCGAGGGCCTGGATGACCGCAAGCAGGATCTCTCCAGCATCGATGCGGTCCTGGATGTACTCATCGAGGAGGTCGAGTCTGTCGTCTTGGAAGGCTCCCGAGCGTGTCAAGAGGGCCAGTATCTCCTCGGGTGGGACGGCATACTCGTCCCGGCGATCGAGGAGCTCGACGAGGTCGTCAACGGCGATGGTCGTTAGCTCGGTCGTCTCGGCGTTATCGATCACCTTCGGAGCAAAGCCTGGGGCGACCACGATGGCGTGATCAGCCCCACGCTGGCGCCGGTGTTTGTCCACGTTGGTGACCTCTAGAGAGTTGACTCGCCCGTTCCCTCGGGCCTTCACTTCGACAACGACGTGTTCGGGGGATCGGATCTCCACGTCGGTGTCACCCCCTCCCTCGATCCAGTCGGCGACACAGCCCAGCCGAGAGAAGGCCTTCGCAACGAGTTTCTCGAACTCCTCGTGGGCGTTCCCATCTGTGCTGGCCGCCCGGAGTTGGTCAGCAAGGTCGGGAGCTGGTTCGTCGTCTTCGTCGTCGACGGGGTGAACACGTTCGCCGGCATCGGTCAGGTCGGCAATGGCGGTCTCGACTGACTCCTCGCCAGAGAGTTGGTTGAGACGCTTGTCGGCGACTCGGGTAAATCCCTGCGGGCGGTAGGTCTCGTCGTAGCCAACGAGTTCGTTGAATTTCTCAATGTCGACGTCAACTTCCTCAATATCGGTGAGGAAGGTCATGTACTCCCAGGGGCTTTCCTCGTTCCAGCGACCGTGTTCAACGTTCTCTCTCCATAGGTACTCCGCAAGGTCGGGGTCGTGTCGGAGTTGGAGGACTTGCCCCCTCGCGACGAAGGCGCCATCGTGGTAGACGAGCGCGATGTCGTTTCGCTCGACGTTCCGCCACGTCCCATCTACTGAGGTCCCCCAGACGTGGACGAGATCGTCGTCAGATGTCGTCTGAAACAGTTCGAGATCCTCGTCACTGAGGTAGGACTCAATATCCTCAATTGGGTGCCCATCTCGGATGAACTGTTTGTAGTCCTCAAATGCGTCGTCGCGACCAGCGGGGAGGATCACGATTCCGGTCATGCTTGAGTGGAAATCATTGGTGGGGAGCAAATAATTGGCTACAACTTCATTGACTCTGTTGAAATTCTAAGGAGCTGATAGGATTGGTGTGCGAGATACAGAGCGTGTAGTCAGCACGGGAACTGCGTTATTTTCTCCATTTAAATTCTGACCAGCCGATAGAATGCGCTTGCGAATCTATCGTCCCGAAAGTTCTATTATCCAACCAATCAGAGTAGTAGATATGGACACCAGCCCCTCCACTGAGAGCATGTTCGGTATGCTCGTGTACTTCCTCTTTTTACTTGTAGCAGTGTTTCTCGGCCCACTCGAAGCAGTACTGGGTTTGGGACTGTATTGGCTATTCAGAGACGACGAGGAACAGAGACAGACACCAAGTTGAGCATCGTTACCCGTTCCACTAGTTCTGGATGACTCCCCTGTACTGAGCGATCACTCTCTCCCATAGATCGCCCTCGGTTCGTACCACATTCGCGCGCTGTATTCAGCAGCGCCTCTGAGATCTCCTTATTTTCTGTCAGAAGCTGTGTGCGAGATACATACAGAAGAAACTGGGTTGGATGACTCTGTCATTGGCCGGGGGTGTGTGTGCGAGGCTCTTGAAGCCACCTAGCTCGGCCGAGGCTGCCGCACTGCCGTCGTCACAGCCGTACCCGGCTACCCGTCCGAGGCGAGATCGCTGTCGGACAGCGGCCGGGCCGCATCCCAGTGGCGATCATGCAGTTCGGTCGCCCACGACTTGACCGCGGGGTCGTCGGTGTCGACAGACGCCTGCAGGCGGCCCTGCTCGTCGCGCAACAGCAGGCTCACCGTGTCGTCGGCGACGGTTACCGCCAGCGGGACCGACTCCTCGGCGACCCGGATCGTCGCGCGCTCGCCGGCCTGCAACTGTCTGAGCTGCTCGCCCAGCGCCGCCTCGTCGGCGACGGCCTCGATAGCGGCGGCGGAAAACACGCCCTCGAAGCTGCCGCCATCGGCGACCCACGCGACGACGACCGACAGCGTCGCCTCGTTGAACGCATGCGAGAGGATGCGAACGTGGTCGGCGGCCTTGATGAGGTCGATCACGCGGCCGACCGGCGCGCTCGGGCGGGTCTGTGTGGGCGTAGTGATCGTCGCCTCGCCGAGTCGCTGGAGGTCGAAACCGAGATCGTTGGCCGGCAACCACTCGCTGATCTCACGGAGGTGAAGTTCGGCAGCCAGCGAGTCCGAGAGTTCGGTCAGCCCCGCGGCGACAAGCCGGCCCGTCGCGGTTGCGGTGTAGCCGTCGTCAGTCTCCCTGACCCAGTCGCGGTCCTCAAAATCCCGCAGAATCCGGCCGAGCGTCGGCTGTGAGGCACCCGTCTCCGCTGCCAGCGCCTGCCGGTCGTGTGTGGCGTCGGTCAGGGCCGTCAGCACGTCACCGCGGTTGGCCGACCGTGCGAGGAACTCCATCTCCTCCAGAACCCGATCCATAGCCCCCGTTGCGGGCCGGCGTGGAAGTCGGTTTCGACCACTTTCACGGTGTGAAAGCCAGTCGCTAAACGGGACTGATTCACGGCGCGAACGACGATCATGAACCGACCGATTGTCCCGCCGTGCAGCGATTTCTGGATTGGCTTATGCCCCTTCGGCCCCTCCATATAGATATGACTGAGACCGCCTTTCCCGCGATATATTTCGGTGTTAGTGTCGCCTTGGAGGCCCAATGAGTCTGCGCGAGCACCGCTGGACGGCGGCCTTCCTTGCGGTGAGCGTCCTGTTCGGTGGGACGTTTGTCGCGGCGAAAGCCGGCCTCGCGGACGTGCCGCCGCTACTGTTGGTCGCGGTCCGGTTCGATCTCGCGGCGCTCGTCCTCGGTGGGTACGTCCTCTACACGAACGACTGGGCTGATCTCGTCCCGCGAACGCGCGGCGACATCGCAGGGATTCTCGCAGCCGGCGTCTTCGCTATCGGCCTCGCCAACGGGCTGTTGTTCCTCGGACAGGGGTCGGTTACCAGCGGCGTCGGCGCGATCCTCTTCGCACTCGTGCCGATCTTCACGCCGCTGCTGGCGGGCGGCCTGCTCAGCGACGAAGAACTCTCGGCGACCGGCGCGGTCGGCACGCTCGTCGGCCTCGTCGGTGTCGGCATGGTCATCGAACTGACGCCGGCGACGCTACGGGCGACACTGTCGGGCGGCGCGGCAATCGTCCTTGTGGGCGCGGTCAGCCTCGCGCTCGGGACCGTGTTGATCCGCCGGTCGGGGGCGACGCTGTCGAGTACGGCCCGTACTTCGTGGGCGCTCCCGGTCAGCGCGGCCCTGTTGCACGCGCTCAGCATGGCGACCGGCGAATCGGTCGCCGCAGCAACGTGGACGCTCTCGGCGCTCCTCTCGATTGGCTACCTCGGCGTCTTCGCCGGCGCGCTCGCCTACATCCTCCACTTCAATCTGCTCGATGCGGTCGGCGCGACCCGGTCGAGTCTGGTCTTCTACGTCAGCCCGGTCGTCGCCACGCTCGGCGGCTGGCTCCTGCTCGGGGAGTCGCTGTCGGCGATGACAGTCGTCGGCTTCGGCGTGATCGTCGTCGGCTTCGGGATCATCGGCGCGCCGGAGTTGGCCCCGCTGGCCCGCCGGAGTCGCCACCGCCTGCGCGCGTGGGTGCGACAGCATAGCCGCGACGGTGGTGACGTACTGCGGTCTGGGCACTGATCGCGTGAGGAGGCATACGATGCCATCTGTGCCGCACAAAACACGCGAATCAGACGATGTACCGGTAAAGAATGAAGTCCACAGCAACAGTGGAGCGTGTCATAGAAACGGTCTCATAGTGCTCCGTTGAATGCCGACACCGTCTGAGGATCATATCGCTGATTTCAGTGCTGTGTTGAATAGATGTTGAGTCACGTGTCTAGTGCTCTGTCAGTGCCCCATTGCGCCCCCAAGAGGCTGATAATGCGGGAACATCGGGTGTGGAAGGTGGACACCGAGTGCCATCAATCCGTGTGCGAACAACACGTATCCCAGCACAACGAACACGACGCCAAGCAACCGATGGACGCGACGCCGGTGAGCAACGTCGATCGACTGGATAATCGTCCCGTAGAGGAAGACGGCTGGAATCGTCCCGATACCGAGGGCACCGAGAACAATTCCCCCGGTGGTCGGGGAGCCGCTCGCGAAGGCGAACAGATACGCGGGATACAGCATCGGGCAGGGAAGAAACGCGTGGACGGCGCCGAGCCCAACAATACTCGGGCTGTTCACGTGTCGGTGAACTCTCGTCGCAAGCCACGATGTGACGCGCTGTACGCCGGGTATTCGGATATCGCCTCCACTCCCCCCGATGACGTACCGAACGCCCGTCGCCACAATGAACCCTCCGACCGCAAGACCGACAACACCTCGAAGGAGGTCGGCGATCGGTGTCAGCTGGTCAGCGGTGACGAACACGACGCTCCCGAGCGCGCCGAAGAGGGCACCGAGAATCGCGTACGTGGTTGCCCGGCCGACGTTGAACAGGAAGTGCTGGCGAACCTCGTAGGTCGTGAGATGACCGGCACGCCCGTCGTTGGCTGTCACCGTCCCGCCGTCTGGCTGCGGGTTCATTTGCTTCGAGTACATCGTCACTAACGGCCCACACATCCCGATACAGTGTGCGCCGCCGAGCACGCCGATGAGAACGAAGAGGACGACGTCAATCCGGAGGAGCGACTCGATCATAGTCGTTCTCGGCTGCGCACGGATTTGTGTCGTCTGGTGTGTCTCTCGAACAAGCCCGGACAGATACCGAGGACGTGCTACTATACGCTAACAAGAGGTCGCACTTGGCTGGAGACGTCCGAAAGCATCTGGAGTGTGGCTTGGCGCAACGATTCTTCACAGTAGGCGCCAATACACACACGATGACGGACGAAATCGACATCCCAACCGATCCGCGGGCTGCGGTCGACGCACTAGCGGCCCATCTAACTGCGACCGCAGATCGCCCAGTTCCGCCAGCGACGAACCGATGGCTCGGAGAGGCTGAAGCCGTCGCCCGCGATGCTACCAGTGACAATCTTGACACGCAAACCAGACAGAAACGGGTTCGGCAAGTTGCTACACTGCTTGAGTCGGCTGACGAAACGGACGACGTGGTCGCTGACCGCCACATCGAAGCAGCGATCGAGTGCTGTCGAGTCGTTCTCGCTAACGAGTGACGGCGGTCCTGTTTGTACAGAATAGCCCTCTCGTCACATATTAAATTCTACTAACTAGAGAAACCAAATTAAACCACATAAAGTTATTCACATTCGTTAAAGAAACCATAATAAGTTACTAACGAGTGTTCCAGCGCACCACACTTATATCCGTAGTCTCTGAAGAATACTTTGATGAGTTCAAAACAAGACGATCTCAAAGAGACAAACACCGAGGCTCGCTTCGAATTCAAGAAGGAGGAGAAGTCTGCCTTCAAAAGCGAGAAGGGTCTCACCGAGGAGACGATCCGTGTCATCTCGGAGGACAAAAACGAACCGGAGTGGATGCTGGAGCGGCGCCTGCGCGCACTCGAACAGTTCCAAGAGATGCCGATGCCGACCGACTGGCCCGGGCAGCCGGACCTGAGCGAGGTCGACGTCGACGAGATCATCCCGTACATTCGGCCGGACGTCGATGTCCGCGCCGGCGTCGATGACTGGACCGAACTCCCAGACGAGATCAAGGACACGTTCGACAAGCTGGGCATTCCGGAGGCCGAGAAGAACGCGCTCTCCGGCGTCGGCGCCCAGTACGAGTCGGAGGTCGTCTACCAGAACATGCAGGAGCAGTGGGAGGAGAAGGGCGTCATCTTCTGTAACATGGACGAGGCCGTCCAAGAGCACGAAGAGATCGTCCGCGAGCACTTCATGACGAAGTGCGTCCCCCCGAGCGACAACAAGTTCGCCGCGCTTCACGGCGCCATCTGGTCCGGTGGCTCGTTCGTCTATGTGCCCGAAAACACCACGGTTGACATGCCGATACAGGCGTACTTCCGGATGAACTCCGAGGGGATGGGCCAGTTCGAACACACGCTCATCATCGCCGAAGAAGGCTCGGAGGTTCACTACATCGAGGGCTGCTCGGCGCCGAAGTACTCGAAGTTCAATCTTCACTGTGGCGGCGTCGAGGTGTTCGTCGACGAGGACGCCCACGTCCAGTACTCGACCGTCCAGAACTGGTCGAAGAACACCTACAACCTGAACACGAAGCGCGCCATCGCCGAGAAGGGTGGGCGCATGGAGTGGATCTCCGGCTCGATGGGGTCGAAGGCGACGATGCTGTACCCCTCGACGATCTTGAAGGGCCGCGGCGCCTCCGACAACCACATCACCATCGCCTTCGCGGGCGAGGGGCAGAACATCGACACCGGCGCAAAGGTGTACCACAACGCGCCGGACACCAAGTCGACCGTCGAGTCGAAGTCGATCGCGAAGGACGGCGGCCGCACGAACTACCGCGGGCTCATCCACATCGCGGACGGCGCCGAGAACTCCTCGACGGCCGTTGAGTGTGACGCGCTGATGTTCGACAACGAGTCGACTTCTGACACGATGCCGTACATGGAGATCAACGAGTCGAAGGTCGACGTCGCCCACGAGGCGACCGTCGGGAAGATCGGCGACGAGGACATCTTCTACCTGCAGTCGCGCGGCCTCGACGACGACGACGCCAAGCAGATGATCGTCTCGGGGTTCATCGAGCCGATCACCGAAGAGCTGCCCATCGAGTACGCCGTCGAGCTCAACCGGCTCGTCGAACTCGAGATGGAGGGCTCGCTCGGGTGATTTGATGCCGGAATGTGCACACTGTGGAGCACACGTCTCACAACAATTTGTGACTGTGTTCGGGTTAGACGGTGGTGACGTAGTCGCCTGTCCGGCATGTTCCGGTCGGACACATATTGCAGAGGCGATCGTGGATCGGTACTAGTCTCAGACCATGGAACACTGCTTTGCGTGTGAGACCGACTACGGGTACCTCGGAACGGCCCCGCACGACGGGTCCTGTCCAGCCTGTGGCTCGACTGCTGTCACTCCCGCAGGCGATCTCAGCGTCGTCGACACGACAACATGGGAGAGCGCGAACGGGCTCTCAACGGTCCACGTGACAGCGACTGACAACCTATCACGCCAGTTTGAATTTGTCATTGCGGCGCGGCGGGGACAAGGGAAACTCGTCTGTCTAGCGATCGATGAGGTAACCGTGCCCACTGAGACAGTGTGGTCAGTTCCATCTGCCGTTGCTACGAGAGTTACCGCGCATGGTATCAGGATCAGCGACTCAACGCCGGCTCAGAGCTCACAATGAACAGTACTGGCCAGACACACAGTAGAACGCGTCTGTCCTGTCCCAGTCACGAGAGGTGATGCCACGTGATGAACGAGCGCACTAACGAAGAGCGGCTGAACACAGTTTTCCGCAGAAACGGTACTGATGAGCCCTCATCGAGCGAAACTGGCGACGGACAGTCTGTTACCGGCTCCGTTTCGGAGGAGAATAGGGACGAACGGCTTTGTTGAAATCCTTAGGGAATTACATGTTCCTCTTGTAATTCCACGAGATGAAGGCCCTCCCGAAGTCGCAGATTCTCCGGTTTACTGAGAAGGCGATCCATTTGGCCCGCCGAGCCGTTTCTCGATACTCCTCGAAATTCTCCAAACACCGCTATACACTCCCCCAGTACGTCGTTCTGCTATGTCTCAAAGTGCGGAAGAACACGACCTACCGTGGCCTGCTTGACGAGCTGATCGAGATGCCACGTATCCGTCGCGCTCTTGGATTAGCTGAACTCCCTACGCCATCAACGCTCTGTAAGGTGTTCGACCGGCTTGATATGGCTGTATGGCGTGTTATATTGACTCACTCAGTGTCGCTACTTCCGACAAACGGAATCGTTGGGGTGGATGCATCAGGGTTCGACCGCAGTCACGCCTCGAAGCACTACACGAAACGCGCTGAACTCACGATTCAGCAACTCAAAGTGACACTACTGGTCGATACAAAGGTGAACGCAATCCTCGATCTCCACGTGACGACGACACGAAAACACGATAGCCAGATTGCTCCGTCGTTGATCAAGCGCAACCCCGAGGATATTGACGTTCTACTCGGTGACAAGGGCTATGACGACCAGAAAATCAGACGACTTGCCCGTCAACACGAGGTCCGCCCACTGATCAAACATCGTGAATTCACGTCACTTCATCGGGCATGGAACGCACGCTTAGACAGTGATCTCTATGGACAACGGAGTCAATCAGAGACGGTCAACTAAACACTCAAACAAAAATACGGTGCGTTTGTCCGATCACGACGGTGGTGGAAGCAATTCCGTGAACTCACTATTGCCTGTCTCAGTCACAACATCGACTGATCACTCTGAGCGGTCAATACAGAGGATACATTTATCAATCCGGTAGATACAGTTCTATCTCTCAGAAGTCCGGTCCCACTGCGCATCAGTGTCGGGGAAAAGTTGTTAGTGCCTCCCACGCTCATCTTTGAGACATGGGACAGGACTTGGACGACATTGACCGAAGTATACTCTACTTGCTTCAGAAGGACGCCCGTGGGGCGACAGCTGAAGCAATGG
>NZ_JBLZNI010000026.1:0-25735 GCF_051194165.1 Halorubrum shenae
TGAAGCTTCCCCTCCCGTTCGACCACGCCGAGTTCCTCGGCGTGCTCTTCAAGGAACTCAGAGGGAAACAGTGTAGTGAGACGACGCAAGATTCTCGATGAGGAGGTCTCGTTGTGCACACTCGACACCTCCTCATTCCTTCCGAAAAGTAGCCTCGATAAGCCGCTGCTGTCACGCGGTTCTTCGCTTAGCTAAAGACGGATGCCGCGAAGACTGTGACATCTACCGACGCCGTTGGTTTGCGCTTTCGCTGCATCGTATACTCATCAGCAACCGTCTCAGCGCCGGCGCTGAGACGGCTTTTCATTCCACTACTCGGACGCGCACGCACGATATAATCGATATCGAGCCGCTCTAACTCTGAAACAACGTGAACTTGATAGAATCCACGGTCGAGGTACACGTGTCGAATTGAGACGTACTGTTGAGCCGTTTCGAGCAAGGAGCGAACGGCTTCGCGTTTGGCGCGAAAGCCGTTCGCGTCCATCGGTATCACGTCCAGCGTAAATCGAGTGTGTGGCGCAACGATACACAGCGTTGCGAAGCAAAACGCTCTATTCGTTCCCAGAGCAGGATACGTCGTAATTACGTGGTCAGTGTCAGAAGATCCGTAGAATCGCCACTCATGGAGATCGATGGCAACATCGACGAATGAGGGAAGTCGTCGCTGTGATCGGAGGACTTCGAACAATCGATCTCGAACGCCATCGAATTGCTCGTCAATGGCATCCGTCGAGAGGTTTCGCAAGTGGTAGAGCAACGATTTGGCGAGGGGGATTCCGAGCAGTGGACGTCACGTCCACTTGCTCGCCACGGTCGAGCTGGAGCGTTTTCCCGCCCGTATTTGCGAACTCCTGCTCAAAAGCGATACGAGAGAGGATTCCGCAGAAATCCTCTCTCATGTACTCACCGCACGGTTTGACACCGAGTTCCAGCTCCGGAAACAGGAGCGTCGACACAGCACGACAGACCTGTTTCGCCTCACCTGTCTGGACCATCAGTCAACCAACGCAGCCCAGCGTGAAGAGTCTCAGCTCGGTTCGGCAACTACTGTGAAGGGCGGGTTTTAGCTTTGTAACTTCCATAACCATTGCGTCGTGGAAGGCTACGAAGCGTGCGGAGTGAGTCTCTAACGCTGCAGGCGGAGTCACCTGAGTTGTATCGGCTCATTCGGGGAGGATCTGAGCGAGAGATATCGGGCTAATTCGGGTGCAATTTCTGAGTCACGGATCGTTACCTCCCACGGGTACGTGCCGGGGTCAGCGTCGATCGTATTGAGATCAAATTCAAACACGTGGTCGTCCGGGTGATGGATCGCTGCAATACTCCCCACCTCATCCGGGGGGCGTCCAACGTTCAGTTCGACGTGCCACTCTTCTGAAACCATGTTGTGACGAGTGACGAACAACGACGACGCACTCTGTGCACTGAGCCATGCGTACCCGCTCGCTGCGATCTGTTCGCCGGTATGTGCGACAGTATCTCCATCTTTGATCAATTCGACACTGTACGTTCCGAACGGGTAGTGCCGGAACAGGTCCTCATCGCCTGACCATTCTCCTTCGAGCAGACTGAGTGGTTCCTCCTGATCGGTGTCACGAAGTTCAATTCCTTCTGCGAGGAGGGTTCCGTCCCCATCGACGTTCACGTCGAACCGTCCAGCATCGATTTCGGTATCTGTGGAGTCTGGTGTGAACGTCGCGGACGCGTCAACAACCGCATCAGTGACGCGCACGGCGTTTCCTGTTGATCCCCCAAAGGAGAGCCGCTCATCCGTGGTCGGTGTGACGACGAGTGATTCCGTTGTGTAGTACTGCCCGCCAGCCTCGCTGCCAGTACTACTTCCTGCCGCACTCGTCGCAAATTCGATCCCAGCTGGCTCCATGCCGCTCGGGTCGACGATTGCTGGCGCGTCCGTGACAGCAAAGTGTGCAGCTCTGTCAATCGCTTCGCCCCGCTCGTAGATTTCAACGTTACTCTCTTGATCGGATGGTTCTCCACCAGTATCGTCGTCAGTGGTTGTCTCATTCGGGGTCGCCTCAGTCTCATCAGTGGCTGTCTCAGACGACGCCGTCTCCTCAAATTCGAGACAACCGGCCGTCGCAAGCGCCGCCCCCGCGATGAATCGTCGTCGCTGCATAAGCAAGCGAATGACCATTAGCGAGTTAACAGATTCGACCGCCACTGGGAAAGTGACGAAACGTTCATCTTTCTCGAATAATCTTGTATTGAGAATGAGACGACGACAGGCAGTGGCACTCACCGGCGTATTCGGACTGGCAGGTTGTCTCCGAATGCAGAATAATACTCCTTCCGACACAACCGGTGGGAGCGAGGAAGAACGCGACAATCCGGATGGCGGCGGGCCACCACCCGGCGAGTCCAACGCGTATGATTCGCGATCGGATGCGATTGCTTTTGTGAGCGAGCCAGCAACCGATGGAACGCTCGATCTCGACTGGGGAACCGACGAGTTGCCGGACGGCGTCGCATATTCACGTGGCTCCAGTGGTGGCGGCGGTACAACTGGTCCTGCAGACACGTACTATAATTCCTCGCAGTTCTCGATCGAGCCGACCAGTAGTGAGGCCTTCAAAATCGACGCAGATGCTGACGTCGAGATCCGGTTTGATGATGTTGCTCGTGACACGACCGCTAGCTTCGTGGTTGGCGACGAGTTCGATGGTATCGAAGCCACGCGAATCCGTATTTCTCTGGGAGGAGAGGGGTCGGTCACCAAGGTTGAACCGCAGTTTTTCGACCGGACCCGTGAAGAAACTGCTACGATGTTCGCCGGCGAATGGACCGGTGACACTGACATGTTTTATGAGGCGACGTTCGGGGAGTATGCCGTCGAACTCGTCGTAGACGGGACCTCCCGTGGGCGTACGGGAAGTCGAGTGTTGGGAATGGGTTATCAGTGGCGACTCGCCCAAACCGAGTCAACCTGCTTTTTGACCCGGCATGGACTAGTCTCTGAGGACGTTGAAGCCACACTCAGAATCGAGCGGTCACACGTCTCAGCCAACCAACGGCCAGATGAAGGTGTCTTCGAATTCGACCTGTCCGCTCTCGACGTGGACGCGGGAGCGTACAACTGGACTATCGAGATCCATGAAGCGAGCGAGCAGAGACCGTACCACATTTATCTCCCAATATACGGCCGTGCTATCGAGATTCAGGTTCCGTGAATGCAGTAACGTCAACATGCCTATCTATAGATCACTCTGCGAGAGATACAAGCAGGACGAAGTACGCGCAACATCCGAGTGATCTTGACTCGGTCAGAACAAAATTCACCAGCATGCTTATTGAAAACGAAAGCAGCAATCTTTCAGTAGGAGTTACGACTGTATCTCTGTTGTTAGTGTATGCCGAGGCTTCTGATGTCTTCAATTTTGTAAACACTCTCATTCAGAAATCACGGAGAGCAGGGTGGCCTGTCGTTGTAACGATTGACCCACACGCTCACGATGAAACAATCATTGAACAGTTGGTATCGCTGTTTGAAGCTGTCATCGAAACGCGTCGAACAGATGAGAGGGATCAAGAGTTCCGAATCCAAAAGCCCAATCCGACAGAATGGGTGTCTTTTTGAGAACGTCCAGCTCTGTTGAAATGTTCAGAAAGAAATGTAATTGTATTTCTGTAGAGAATGTCTGTAGCAGACGATTCTCACCACTGCCGTGATCGGCGGGAAATGAGCTATAACAACCCTATAAAAATCTTCAAAATCAGATACAACGGCCTTGCTGCATACTCTCTCCGTATCTCGCACAGCATTCTTAACACTTGTTGAGCAGTTCAATCAGCATACGAGTACGTGAATCCCCTGTATTGACCCGTATCAGATTTGAATGTATCTCCGACAGAGAACTACAACGGAGCCTCACAGATGAGAAACACGGTAGTCTAGTCTCCACAGATGTCGACCCTTACTTTTCGAGGGTGTTATCGATGGCCTTTGCCACTGCATCAGGGTGCGGGACGTTTTCGAATTCGAGGAATCCCAGCCCCTGATCGACGCCGCCACTCAACACTGAGACTGTCCCGTACCCGAGCAGCGACTCAACCGGATCCCGGCTGACTTCGACCCCACGAACATGCTGGATCGGGATCTCACGCCGTCGATACCGGTACAGTAGCGCGTACTCACGAATGATCCGACCATCACGAACCGTGTATGACATGCGGCTCAGGATGTAGAGACGAACAAATAGGCGAAGCGCGATAAATACGAAGACTAGATGAACTACAATTTCGACTACTGCAGTAAGCTCTGCTGTCAGAATCATCGCTGGGTTCGAAAGGAGTAGGCCAACTACAGCGAACCACACTCCAGCCACAACGCTGAGTGCCAACAGCGCCGGCTTCAGCGTCGGCTGTGACGTATGTGTAACGGTTTCTCCACTGTCAGGCGGCGATTCCTCGTCAGTGGACTCATCAGGACTGTCAGCAGGCTGTGCATCCACGTCGTCGTGTGTGGCGGGTTGTGAGCTCATGAGTTTGTTACGATAGTGAATAGAACTGATCCGAGGACGTATAGTGCAGGCGAGACAATCACGAACGTAACAGCGCCGAGTGCCGCGCTCCGTGATCCGTTATGGTTGATTCGGACGCCCATGTAGATTGAGTAGAGGAAATAGAGAACAGACACCATGAGTCCCACCAACAACAGGCGACCCATCGGTGTCAACGCCGTCGCATTCGGGATCGTCGTCGTTCCACCCAGCAGTTCAAGATCAGCGCCAGTCAGTCCGACAACCCAGTCGACGAACAGCGATTGCACGCCTAAGACGATCTGGTCGGCTACTTCGACGCTGTCGACGATCGACAGCGTCCAGACGACGCTGTAGATTGCTGCGAGGTACACTCCAGTTACGTACACGACTGTGTGTACCGTTTGTAACGGTCCGTTCGACGTGCGTAACAGGATGACGGCGGCGTGCATGACGACAAAGACCAGTACGGAACCGACGATCAGAAACACGGAGTTCTCTGCGAACGCGATAAGAAACGTCCAGAGTTCACCCGGTTCCCAGCCGAGCGTGGTCGCCGCATCGACCACAACTGGATACGGATCGCTCCGTGTCGCTGACGCACCGACGCCCGCGTACGTTAACGGAAGCGAGTACAACACAATCCCGAGGACATAGAGCCCGATCAGTCGGACTGCCTTCCAAGCCCGGAACCGGAGATCACGTTCGTACATCGAGGACTGCTCCCCGATATACGCACCCGGACTCATGAACGCCCGCATGATCAGCATCAACCATGCCGGCAGATATCTTCTCATCAATAGTAACTTCCAGTCCGCTTATATCAAAGAACCGACTCCGGTCGAAACTGTGCTCTGTGAGTTCGGTCTACGAACTACCACCTAGCGGTCTCAGGGGTTGTCACTAACCAGTGTGGCAAGCCCGTCTCGAATGCGACGGTCCAAGTGGTCGAGTTACCGGGGATGTGCTCGCGGACATGATTGTTGATACCTGCGGCGACTAGCTTTCCACCACTGTCTGCGCAAGCGTGGATAGCTACACCGAGGATGATTCATCGTTACGCATCGAGGCTAGAGAGCCCGATACGCACAGACAAGACCAACTAAACAGAGCTCAACTGTCGCTTTTCTCAAGCAGTGTGTCCACAATCTCAACGAGATGGATAAGGCCGGGATCAACCTCGTGATCAGCGACAAATACGTTATCGAGGAACATGTCGAGATCTTCTTGCTCAAGCTTGCCAGTCAAACCAGTATCTACAATCGTCGTTTCCTCAGCGTCCACGATATCGATGACGTCACGATATTGCTCTGGACAGTCATCTGCGAGGCAGATGCCGGAACTCATGGCATTGCAGCTAGATATTTGTGTAGAATATAGTTTTGCATAGAGATTTTAGATTGTGTGTCAACATCACAATGGTCGCGTGACGATCGCTGAAGTATCTCCCGTGGTCGTTGGTCCGCGAGCTACAAATTGCGTTCAATCACGTCAGCAAACGCGACATTGTCTCGAACTGTCTTCATCTCAACGATAACCTGCTCACCAATATTTGTCTCCGGGACGATCACGACGTAGCCACGATCGATTTTTGCGATGCCATCGCCTTGTTCACCGAGATTCTCAATCTCGACTTCTCGGGTTTCACCCTCTGCTACGGGCGGCTCTACCTCAGTGCCTGGAGTAGACTCGACAGTTGTTTCAGTTGGTGCGGTCGCTGTGTCGTCTTGCGAGATAAGCGCAACCCGGTAAGTGTCTCCAACGGTGAGCTCGCCCGTCTCGATTTGTCTTCGCGGCACCTCGATCTGATAGCTACCATCCGATTCGGTGAGTTGTGCGGTATACAAGGTGTGAAGTTCGTCGGAAATGTTCATCTGTAGTCGGAAACCGTGGAAACATATTATTTTAGAATAGTATTTTGTCATTTCGAAGTGCTGCACACCGACCGCTGAGGCTTCGACGAATGCCAGTCCCGCGTGTTACATGTATCCGAGATCGCGCAGCCGCTCCATCAGGTCCTCTTTGTCTTGTGCACGGCCCGCCCGTTCGGTCGTTTCTTCGAGATCCTGTTGCCATGCCGGTTCTTCAGTCGTCTTCTCCGTGCTCACTTCGCTGCCGAGCGAGCGGAACCCGGCGAAGTACTTCGGCGAGATCGGGACGTCTGCTTGGGTAATGTCCTCCGGGAGGTCATCAGCTGTCTCGGGTACGTACCCTTCGTCGGGGAACGCCGCGACTGTGTCGGGCACCACGTAGTTCCAGAACACGTCCCATACGTCCGCTTCGTCGAACTGGAGAACGGGCTGAATGCGATCATGGGGCGGGAAGAGATCTGGGTCGTGGCGCGGCGAGAAGAACGTCTCGTCGGCACGGGCTTCCTGTTCGTCCCACCGCACGCCTGAGATCACGCCGTCGATCCCGTACTCCTCGAGTGCATCGTTCAACGCGACCGTCTTCAGCAGGTGGTTCCCAACGTACGTGTCCAACAGGAACGGGAACGTGTCCTCCTCGAACTCGAGGATATCGCGCACATGATGCTGGTTGTGCTCTGAGAGCGCCGATACCGGGATGTCGTCGCCAGGATCGAGGCTCTGGTCGTCGACGTATGCGCCGACATCATCGTTACGGGCAAACACAACGTCGATATCCCACTCGTCGGCCCAGTGCTCGACAAAGTCGATGATCTCATCGAAGTGCTGATAGTGGTCAATGAAGACAGCTGTCGGCTTCTCGTAGCCGTACTCCTCAGCGACCTGGTTGATGAAGTACAGCGTGAGCGTCGAGTCTTTCCCACCGGTCCACATCACGGCCGGGTTCTCATACTCCGCAAGTCCGGTCTTTGTTACCTCGATCGCTTTCTCAATTTTGTGCTGTAACGAGGGATAGTCAGCCGGGTCCTCGTCTTCACCGTCAGTATAATCTACATCAACACGTGCCGGGAACCCACTAGACATGTGGCTAGACATTCTGATGCCAATAAAAACCGGTTTCGCTTTCGACATTCTGAACGCGTAACGAGAAAGCTCCGTGTTCAGGACGAAGAGGCTGCCTATATGATGTGTTATATACATAACTGATAGCTGTGGATAGCCGTGTCCCTTACATTTATAGTCAGTAGAGAATCACATTTGGCAATGGCTGATGAACACCTCCAAGCGACGGTCAGCGTCCGCGGTATCGTTGTTGAGCCTCGTGGGCGACTCCTCATTCTCCAGCGATCGACAGACACCGAATGGGAATTACCCGGGGGACGGCTCGGCCCAGATGAGGATCCTATGCAGGGACTAAAACGCGAGCTGACGGAGGAAACAGGGCTGCCCGTAGAGATCGATGACATTGTAGCGGCAAACTCATGGGTTAACACCGACAATCAAGATCGATTCGCCGTCCACTACCGTTGTTACGCCCCGCAGGAGAAGCCGACTCTCAGCAATGAGCACAGTGACGCGCAGTGGACTACACGTTCAGCTATAGACAACTTGCTAAGTGAGCCGCAGATCGCGGCGATTCATGCAGCAACTGGCTCTGTGCCGGTTCAGTCGGAGGCAGCTGATCGCTCATCGCCATCTCCTAAGTGAACGGCACCACCTTACGCACTCACAGCTGCCAAGGGTCGCTCCCTAGAAAGGACTAGTTGCTTCCATGGTATAATTTGTCGACACCAAACTGGCTGTAGGCTGTACAGTCTTCACAGCTGTTGCGTCGACTTGGCTGTGATACCGCATTTCAGCTACTGACGAGTTGATCGAGTTCATACAATAACACCGGCAAAAACACCATCGCTAGCGTGAGGAGCGCCAACTCTGGAAGGAACTCACCAAACTGATTGGTCTCAAGGATGATTGAGGTCTCACCACGAACCCACATCGCACCAAACAGGGCCCACAGCACGCTCAGCGAGGCGAGCGCTGCACTCAAAACACAGATGGCGACAAGTCGGGTTAGTGTCATTGGGTTGGCCGCTGCGGGGGGAGAGACAGGAGAACCGACGGGTTTCGTCGGTCGGTAGGAACTTGACCAGACGCCCGAGCGGACACCAAGGGTGATTGAGCGGCTGACCCGTTGCAATACTCCCTAGTCATACCCGTCTTGTCTATCGGAATATCTCAAAAGTATACACGGCCTATTGAGAAGTGTATACGCAGCCTACTGAGCACCACTACGAGAGTAGCAGGAATCTCACCTCTAGGCGAAGGCACTAGTCGTCATCCTGGCACTCACGCGAATTGTTCGCTCAAGACCGGGATCGCATCACAGCAGCCACGATCGTTGCTATGCCAGGCCGACCGTCGTATATCCATGCGGTTATCGCAAGCACAGTGAGAACGCTCCCGATCAACGGCAGCTCTGCGAGCCGGAGTTCAAGAAAGAAGCCGAGGATGCTTTGCTCCATCTCTCCAGGATACTGATAGGCAGGAATCAGCGGCCAGAGTAACGCTCCCAATGGCTCCCAGTCGCGCGCGATGATAGCAGGGGTGATATCCGCAACAATATGCATGATGTGACCAAGCAGGAACGCGCTGGCCTCTAGCTGTCGATCATACCGCTGTGCGAGATGCCACACGATGACACCGATCAGGAGAGCCATGAGCAGTGAGTGCCCAAGGCTCCGACCTGAGGGAAGTAGGCTGAACGTCCACGCGAGCGGTTTGTCGATCAGGTCCGGGAGTTGGGTCCCGATTGCGAGTGCGAGTACCGCAGGTCCCGTAGGGGAACTACGGTAGCGGAGGTGAACAGCCACCGAGTAGCAGAGATACCCGACAGCAGCGTGGCCCCACGGAAGCATATGCGGTACTCTCCGATACGGCGGCATCAACGTGTTGATACATCGTTTGATCAAAACCCGATCGAGATCGTCACAATGGCGAGTGCGGTCAAATTAACGAAAGGTATCCAAACCTACTTCCAATCTGTTTGCGACTATGCAGTATGAAGCTGGCCGAGACACACGCGCTGATTACGGGCGGGGCAGGACTTGTTGGGAGCCATCTCGCAGATCGTATCCTCAATGCGGGTGGAACCGTTCGCGTCGTCGACGACCTCTCGAAGGGAGACCGCGACCGCGTCCCCGGTGGTGCTGAGTTCGTCAAGTCCGATCTCACCGACAGCGACGCCGTTTCAGAGGTCATTACGCCTGATATCAACATCGTCTTCCATCTCGCTGCGTACACCGACACCAACTTCGATGACGATCGGCGGTTGTTCGAAGAAAACACCGAGATGACATACAACGTCCTCGAACGCATGCGCGAGGTCGGCGTCGACAACGTTGCATTCACCTCCTCTTCGACAGTCTACGGTGAGGCCCCTCGCCCGACCCCGGAAGACTACGGCCCTCTCGAGCCGATCTCGATCTATGGCTCCTCGAAGCTCGCCGATGAAGGTCTCATTTCCACGTATGCACACTCCTACGATCTTACTGCGTGGGTGTTCCGGTTCGCAAACATCGTCGGGCCGTACCAGCGTGGCAACGTCGTCCCTGATTTTATCGAGAAGCTTGATGCCAACCCGAGCGAATTAACGATCCTCGGTGATGGTCGTCAAGAGAAGTCGTATATGCACGTCTCCGAATGTGTTGCGGCCATGCAGTACGTCGTCGAGCATGCGGACAATGACCTCAATATCTACAACCTTGGCACGAAAACGACCACGTCGGTGACGCAGATCGCCGATATTGTGAGCGATGAACTCGGCGTGACTTCCGAGTACACCTATACTGGTGGCGATCGTGGCTGGACGGGTGACGTACCGAAGATGCGACTGTCGATCGAGAAACTGGCCGACCTGGGGTGGGATCCCACAATGTCGAGTGATGAGGCTGTTCGGCAGGGTGCTCGCGACTTGATCGATGAGATTGTTGACTGAGCCCTGCGAGACCAACCTCTATAATTCGGTTTTGTCACCCAAAAATAGGTGCTAAGCTCCGTTCCTCCACAAGCACCGACCGAAAGAAAGGTGCAAGCAGAGAGAGGATACAGCGCCGATCAGTTCTCATGTAGGGTCGTTCACATAGAACCGTAGTGGATGATCTGCACTACTGTGTCTAAGCAAGACGATTACGCGTGGAAATCGACCTCCCGCTGCTAATTTCTGAGGCGGCGGATACTGGCGATAACGATGACGAGCAAGAACATTCCCTGAACGGCAAACAACGACGTTTGGTCGTCAGTGTCCTCACCAGCGGGATCTTCGTTCGGCGCGATCACGTCATCGTCTGAGCCATCGGTGTCTGACGTCCCAGATCCATCTGACCCGTTGGTCGCCGAGCTATCGGTGTCATCATCAGTCGTGTTGTCTGTCTCCGACGAGGAGCTATCGTCACTCAATGAATCGTCCGACTCTGAGGATGTATCATTACTAGATGACCCATCATCATCCGTTGAGTCGTCAGTGTCATTTGGTCCATCACTCGTTACATCGTCCGAATCTGTCCCGTCACCGGCGTCTGAGCCGGAACTGTCTGTACCGTCACTACTGGTTGTTTCCTTGATGGTAAGCGATGAACCCTCAAGGGCGAGCATTTCTTGCTGTCCACGGAATGTCTCGTCCCCGAGTGCTGCGACATTGACTGTATACTCGCCAGCCTCGAACTGTTCGAGCGCGATACTGGTTGTGTAAGTCTCATCATCACTTTGGCTCATCTCGAATGTCTGAGAGTGCGACTCATTCCAGACGACAACCTCAACCGCTGCTGGGGGTGACGAGAGTTCGGTTGGCGTCACCTCCGCAGTGATGTCAACGTTCTCGTCACGGGAGGACTCCACGGGATGATTGACAGCAACGTCATAGCCGGCGATAACAATGGGCTGCATCTGTTCAGTTGCGCCCTCAAGTTCAACGTTCAGCATGTACGTGCCAGGCGCGTACGAGTCCGTCTCAAAGGTTACTGTTTCCGTTGTATCGGGGCGGCTGACTCCTTTTGAGGCCTCAATCTGCCGGTCAGAATTATATAAAAGGAAGTCCACAGTGGTGAACTCTTCATCAGGGAGTGTGACTTCGGCAGTGAATTCGTTGCCCGGATCTCGAACTGTGATTGCGTCAATCTCATAGTTTTCTCCTTCGAACTCAACCGTTTCAGCCGGGGTTGGTGCCGAATCGTCCACGGTGAGCGTGACATGTGAGTCTGCACTCCCGGCGATAACCCCACCGGCAAGGAGAACCATTGCGGCGAGAAGACAGAGGAGAAGGCACCGTTTGAAGCGGGTTCCACAAGTGGGCATGGTGTGTAATTTCTACTGAAACATATATTAATATTGGTGTCCGGAGCCACAACGCTCAACCACTCACACCGAGATTCAGTCTGTATAGATTCAGTTAGACAGCAATTTCTAATTTGAGAGCGAACCCAAAGCGAAGTACCGCAGACTTCACGTAAATTGAGGTGTTAGTAGGCCTTTAATCCACTCAAACTAGGTTAAGCATGTCCTTCCATGACCGTCTTATTTATGACAAGTTTTAATTCGGGCCACATTTATTACTAGATAATGCGCACGCGACCAATAGCCATACTTGTTATATTATTGATGATTGGATGGCCGCTCACAATTGTCGGGTCTGCCGGTGCTGTGACGACTAACAACTCGGCACTGTCCGGGAGCACTGTTGAGGCCAATTTTATTGAGGAAGGCGACGACCAGTTCACCAATGTGTCTGATGATCTCATTGTCTGGGAGCGATCGTTCTTACCGCTTCGTGCGGATACAACCGCAGAGAGCGCTAAGACGGTCATAAAAAACCACCACCTCTCATTCAAGGACAATCGAAGTGGTGTTTCAGAGGAGACGTCAGCAAACCGTCCAGAGACCGCAATCTTCGAGAAAGACGGAACGATCCCAGTCGAATTTAGGAGCGTTAGTGGTGCCAATACAGATAATTTCGGGGACCGTGATGCGCAGGTCATTGTTGCATCATTTGATGAGAACAAAGATACTGCAGACGTTGCAAGCGCCGATCAGTTGAACGACGTGGTTTCACCGGCGCTTGATGGGAATCTCTCAAAGCTTCGCACCGAGGCAGCTGATCGAAATGTGACATTCACTGTCGAAAACACCACACTCGATGGAGGTGAACTCACTTACGATCTTCAGCCTGACACAGCTGGTCCATATGTCGTGATGGTAGCACTGCCACGTCCCCAGGATGGAACTGGATTTGCTACAGATTCGGACGATTTGCTTACGCTCCCGGGTGAAGCGACGCTCATGGGTGTAGAGGCTGTGATGGTCCAAGATAGCGCGTCAGAGATTGGCTCTCTCAACAACGTTGAGCCCGGTGACGATATTAATCTGGACCCGAGTACGGACTTGACTGGCGATATCACGCATTCGGTCGTCGTCTACGACGAAGACGCGTTCCTCGATGACAAAGAGAATACGACCATCCGACTTGATGAAGATATTAGCAGTAGCCTGGCAACCGAAGATATCGTCCTCGAACACTCAATTGCAAGCGTCAATGGCGTTGGTGAGATGACCAGCTCTGGGACGGTCTTCGGGACAAGCGTCTCACAACGGACCATGACTGGCACCGTCGCGCTCGCCGACATCGTCGATCAGCTGTCGGACGAAACGAACGTGAACATTAACCGCGAGACGATTGGAACGACAGAGTTGGACGCGTCGGGCGTCGTGAAGCCGAACGCCGGTACAGATCCGGAGATAACGGTCCAGACGTACGGCAACTGGTCTGAAGGCACCTATCGGGTCATCCACGTGGCAGAAAATGGAACTGTTGAAGGGGTTGCAACCTCCACGGCCACACTTGAAATTGAATCATCCTCTAGCGATGATGACAATAATAATCGGAATAATAGACGTGACCGTGACGACGATGACGATGATGACGACGTAGAGGATGTCACACCGCCAACTGACGGCCAACCGAATGTGACGGTCACCCCGCGTGAGCGCGGCGCCTCTGTGTCGGTACGGAATGTTCAGGGAAATACGTCGACTCGGATCGGTGTCGGCCGCAACGTGGCGAGCAACGGCGCGACAGTTCGGAATTTCACGGTGAACCTTGCCCAGAACCGTAGTGAATTCAATATTGACGTGGACGCGAGCGACCAGCCGCCAGAAAACGTGCCAGCACCAAGCGCTGGCGAGCCGATCTCGTATGTCGATATTGATGCAGGCAATCTCACTGATGACGACTATAACAGCGTCGAGTGGGAATTCACCGTCGATCAAGAACGGCTTGATGAGCTTGATCGTTCACCCGAGAGTGTCCAACTGAACCGTTACAACGAGGCGAGCGGCGAGTGGGAATCTTTCGAGACAACCTATGAGGGTGGTGACGAATTCACAGCCACTGTCCCCGGCTTCTCTACGTTCGCTATCACGACGGCTGCGATCGATGACGGGACCGACGGCACGGATGGTGGTAGTGATGGCACCGACGGCAGTGACGGTACAGACGGTGACGGCAGTGACGGCACAGACGGTGACGGCAGTGACGGTACAGATGGTGACGGTAGTGATGAGAGTGGTGGGGATGGCCCCCCGGTCGGGATTCTCGTAGTCCTACTGGTGCTCGCCGTGATAATCGCTGTCGGCATCGGAGTGTATCAATCACAACAGTGATCGTGATGACCGTAGACGTATTGCTGTAGCATAGTCCGACGGACGGGTTTTTATTGGGTCGTTGTTTACTCCGGATCAATGACGGTGCCCTCCGAGACTACACCTGCAGTTGTGTGTTCTGAGGTTACGCGAGAGTATACGGATGATGGAGGGATGGTTGGTGCTGGCGGGCCCACGGTGATGGCGCTGGATGCCGTATCACTATCTGTTAGCGCAGGCGAGGTGGTTGGGATCGCAGGGCCCAGCGGCAGCGGGAAATCCACGCTGTTACACTTGCTTGCGGGGCTTGATACCCCAACCGCTGGCGCAATTACTATCCGGGGAACGGATATTGCATCGCTTGGGGGGCGCAAGCAGACCCGATTTCGCCGCGACAACATTGGTATGGTGTTTCAACGGTTCCACCTGCTCCCAGCACTGACGGCCCGCGAAAACGTGGCACTCCCACTTGTCCAAGCAGGAATAAAACGGCAAAACCGCCGCGAGCGGGCGAACAAACTGCTTGAGGCCGTTGGGCTTGCCGACCGTGAGAGTCACCGACCGGGTGCGCTGAGTGGCGGTGAACAGCAACGTGTGGCCATAGCGCGGGCGCTGGCAGCCGACCCGGCGGTCGTCATTGCGGATGAGCCCACCGGTGAATTAGATCGGGAGACCGGTGAGCAAGTACTCGATCTCCTCACCGATATTAGTGATGACCGTGCAGTCGTCGTGGCTTCCCACGACGAGTACACCCTTGAGCGGTCAGATCGAGTGATTAACTTGCTAGATGGAGTGCGCCAATAATGTCACGACTGACCCAACTCGTTGGAGTGATCGGGCTTGGTGTGCGCCGAGTGGTGGGCCGGCTTCGTGGCGCTGCCCCAGGTCGCATGACGGTCTGTATTCTTGGGGTTGCCGTCGCCGTCGCGCTGTTGGTTGTTGTCACCGGCATCTCACTCGGCTTAGCGAACAGTACGACTGTTGAAAGCGAAGACATCGACTATTGGATCGTACCGGACGAGGCGGGTACCGGCAGTGTACCCCTTGAGGCAGAAGGAGCCCGCCTCAGCCAAGTCCACGACGTGACCGCTGAACTCAGGCGTGATGACCGCATCGATTATGCGTCGCCCGTGGTGTTACAGCCGCTCCAATTGCGAAACCCAGCGACCGGCGAGCAGGAGTATGTCATTGCGGTCGGCGTGATTCCAACCGAAGAGCAGCGGCGTGTCGCAGACATGGAGATCAGCTCGTTAGATGCCGCGTACAGCTATTACGCTGACGGCAGCTACGACGGGGAGTGGTCAGGGCAGTTCGTGGCTGCGCCGAGCGTCGCCGAGCGGTTATCACTCACATCGGGCGACACGGTCACCGTCAGCAACGGCGACCGATCGTTGACGCTCACAGAGATTAATGATCGCGAGATGACGGCTGGTGTTGGCGAGGTGCCAGCAATTGCGATGCCGCTCGCGGAGTTACAGTCGCTCACCGGGCTTGACCGCGCCGATCAGGCTGACCAGATTCTCGTGAGTACCACCGACCCAACTGTGGAGGCAGAGCTCGCAGGGATCTACCCGCAGACCGATGTGGTGTCGCGCGCAGGAATCGGTGGCGTCAACGCAACACCGACAAATCTGCCTCTTGCAATGGCGCTGGCGGCGACGCTCGTGGCGGGTGGCATTGGGGTGGCGTTCGTCGCAACGATGATGGGGCTTGAGCTGACAGCCGGACGCCGCGAGCTGGCAGTGCTCAGTGCTGTAGGGTTTTCGGGACGCGCTCGAGCCTTGGTCGTAGTTTCAGAGACGGTGACAGTGGCTGTCCTTGGCGGCATCCTCGGTGTCGGTCTCGGTGTGCTCGCAACAGTGGGGGTCAACGCTGGTGCGGCCTCAGCGATCGGTATTCCCTCGTTGGCCACGATTACGCCGGCGTTGATCGGGTATGCGCTCGCCGCTGCAGTCGCCGTAGGCGTGTGCGCAGCCCCGTACCCATTGTATCTGACGAGCCGCACGAACACACTGGAGGAGCTCACCCGATGAGCCGGCTGCGAGCGGCCGCCGGTGTGGTATGGATTGCACTCCGCCAACTCCGCTCTGACCGGATGCGGACCGTACTTGCGGTGATCGGCGTGGCCCTCGCCGTATTGTCGGTCACGCTGCTCACTGGGGTTGGGGCTGGCGTGGTCACCACTGGTAACGAGATGTTTGATCAGTCAGGTCGAGATCTATGGGTAACTGGCGGGCCGATCGAGATTGCACCCGGATCAGTCGGCGGCTTCCAGAACCCGATCCCGAACGCTCACCCACTAGCGGAGAATATCAGCGCCCACGAGGACGTTGAGACAGCGGTCCCAATGGCATTTCAAGTAGTATATGTGAGTACCGACGGCGAGGAGTTTGCCACAACACTTGGCAGTGGCGCGCCAGGTGGCGGCCCCTCAGTTGCTATCGAGGAAGGTGAGGGGTTCACTGGCCCAGACACCCACTACGCTGGTGGGACATACGAGGGGAACATGACCCACCAAGCAATCATCTCGCCGTCGATGGCTGCCGAGTTCGACCTAGAGGTGGGTGATACGGTCTATCTTGGCGGGACGGTCGCGAGCGCGCGCGAGAATGAGTTTGAGGTGGTTGGGATATCCCCAACGTATGAGAACTTCCTCGGCACCGGGACGGTAACCACCCGGTTGAGCGAACTCCAGACGCTCACTGGCAACGCGTACGATGATAGTGCGACGCTAATCACGATTCAAACAGCAGCTAGCGCGGACCGGGAGGTGGTGCGGGATGAGCTTGCCGCACAACACCCCGGCTACACATTCCGGACAAACCAAGAACAGCTTGTCTCGCTGCTTGAACGGCAAGCCGTCGTGCTCGCCGCAGGAGCGAGTCTCGTCGTTCTCGGAATCGTTGCCGGCGGCATCCTCTCGTTGAATCTATTGTTATCGCTTATTTACGTACAACGACAGCCGTTGGCAGTCCTACGGGCTGTTGGAGCGACCAGACGAAGTGTTGTGGGCGTGGCAGTCGTCCAAGCGCTGACAATCGCCACGATCGGGTATCTGCTGGGAGTCGGTGCGACACCACTGCTGGCGATGCTACTTGACCAGATCGCGCTCACCGTTACCGGGTTTGAGGGGCTTGTGCAGGTGCCACAGTACGCGTACCTCGCCGGTGCTGGGGTCGCGTTCGGCTTTGCACTGCTTGGCGGAATCACCGGTGCATGGCGAGTGACGCGGGTGACATCGGCGACCCAACTGGTCCGGTGAACCGCAGTGGACGCTCAATTCATTCTAAACAGTCGGGATGCCAGAGAATATTACCCTTCACACCAACCACTGAACTGAATGAGTACCCGGCGACGGCAGCGGTTCATTTACGCGCAGCTCGCGTGGATGCTGGGAGCGATCACGCTGCTTGCAGTGCTTGGTTCGCTCTCTCTCGAGCTCGTGTTTGTGCTGTCGCTGATCGGCTTTCTTGTCGTTGTTGAGCTCACGGCACCATTCAATGTGACGCCGCGCTGGCGACGCCGCTTACTACCGATTATTGGACTTGGATTGCTTGGCTTCGGCGTAATCGTGATCCGACGCATATTAGCCATCTTACCACCGGGGCTAATCTAATGCGGCGGCCACCGCTCCCTCGTCTTCTCTTATATGCACTTACGGCCACTCTGTTGTGTGCGGTCGTGATCGCCGCGAGCACATCCGGCGCAGCCTTCGGAGCGTACAATCCGGCGTGGGATGGTACCGCAAACCTCCGTGATACCGCGGCCACACACAGTGGCACGACCGTTACACTTGATGGGGAGGCATACACTACAGACCAGCCAGATCAGACGCTGGCTGTTGTGCTTGCGCCAACGACCCCATACAACACCGCAGATGCAGCTCCCATGCGCCAATTCGTCGAAGATGGCGGGACACTGCTCGTCGCTGATAACTTTGGACCGACCACAGACGACCCTCCGTACGGAAATACGCTCTTAGCGAGCGTAGGAGCAACGGCGCGATTTGACGGCGCGTTGCTCCGTGATGAGCAGAACTACTATCGATCACCGGCTTTGCCGATTGCCCAGCCAGTGTCTGACCATCCGTATACGACAGGGGTGAGTGACGTGACCCTAAATTACGGAACCGCAGTGGTTCCGAACAACGCTGAGACGCTCGTGCGAACCTCGGCGTTTGCGTATCGTGACACCGATCGATCGGGGGATCTTACTGGTGACGAGGAGCTGGCACGCTATCCGGTTGTGACGGTTGAGTCTGTAGGTGACGGGCAGGTTATTGCAGTGAGTGATCCGAGTATCTTCATCAACGCCATGCTCGACCGAGAGGGGAACACGGCGTTTGCCACCGCGCTCGCACAGGCACACGAACGAGTCATTTTTGATTACTCACGAAGCGGTAGTCAACCACCAGTTTCAGTAGCGTTGCTTGTACTTCGAGACACACCGTTGCTACAGGTGCTCGTCGGCACGATTAGCGTCGCACTCGGGTGGGAGATAGTAGCCCGCCCGGCCAGCCTAGCACGAGTTCGAAGCCGACTGGCTGCGGCTATACCAATCATAAATGCTGAGTCGACCACCAGTACGACAGACGAACCCCAGCAACCGACCCCTACAGAAGCCGACCTCCTCGCGTATCTGCGGGCAGAGTATCCGGGGTGGGATGATGATCGCTTGGAGCGGATTGTAGCAGACATTATAGCGGAGGAGCCAACACCTACTGACAATGAGTAGTCCGGCCACGCTGTTTGAGGCAATTCGAAATGAGGCTGGGAAGGTTGTTGTCGGCAACGAAGACGTCTTAGAGGGATTGACTATCTCGCTATTGACAGGCGGCCACGTCCTGCTTGAAGGTGTTCCCGGGGTTGCAAAAACGACTATCGCCAACACGTTTGCGACGACGCTCGGGTTGACCTACAGCCGGATCCAGATGACACCAGATATGGTGCCGGCAGACGTGATGGGAACCAACGTCTACCGGCAAAAAACCGGTGAATTTGAACTCAAACAGGGACCGGTGTTTGCGAACCTCGCGGTGGCAGACGAGATCAATCGAGCCACTCCAAAGACACAGAGTGCCCTGCTTGAGGCAATGCAGGAGGGTAATGTGACAATTGATGACGAGACACTAGCGCTACCGGATCCGTTCATGGTCGTCGCCACACAGAACCCAATCGAGATGGAGGGCGTATTCGAGCTTCCAGAGGCTCAACGAGACCGTTTCCAACTCAAATACGTCGTTGAGCTGCCTGACCACGACAATGAACGCGAACTACTCGATCGCTACGACCGCGATCCAGCATTCGCTGCTGAAAGTGTCGAGCCAGTTGTAGATATGGAGACACTCGCAGCCGCACAAACCGCAGTCAACGCGGTTCACGTCGCAGACCCCGTCAAAGAGTATATTCTCGATATCGTGGCAGCAACCCGCAACACACCAGAGATTCAGCACGGAGCGTCACCGCGCGCCACACTCAGCATCTTATCAACGGTCAAAGGCCGAGCGGCGATTCACGGCCGCGAGTACGTCATCCCCGGCGACGTGAAAGCGCTTGGCCGCCCGGTGTTACGGCATCGGGTCATTCGAACGACGGACGCCGAACTCGCAGACACATCTGTCGCCGAGATTCTCGATACAATCTTCGAACAGGTTAATCCACCGGGAAGCGACGCTGAATTCACACAAGCCGTCTCGCAGGCTGACTAGCTCTCAGGTGTGGCGTCTGGCGATGCGGCGTCGGACTGTGTCGACGTCGCTGATGGGTCCCACCGACACGTGACCACCGGCGGGGTTGTGTCGTCGACCGTCATCCGCACAGGTGTGTCAAGCCCGACGGCAAGACCAGTGGCGAGCAGCGACGACACCGGATGGTCGATCCGGTCAATGCGGCCGTACGCAAGCCCAGTGAACTCGATAGTCACACGGCCACCAGTAGCATCCACGCTTGTGTCAATCCCATCAGCAAGCTCAAAGTTCTCGACGAGTCCCTCGGTGAGTTGATCGACAAGCGATGCCGGCGTCGTCGCCAGCGGCGTCGTCAGCGACCGTCTAAACTCTTCGAGGAGTGGCCCGCCAGTCGGTGTCAACGCGACGCCCAGATTGTCATCTGGGTCGGTCACGAATAGATGGGTGAGTTCTTCGGTGGACGGAAGCGGCTGGTCGGGTGGCTCCGGGAGTTCGGCAGCCGACACGTACAGCCGCGGAGAGTCGGCTGGGATATAGATTGGAGTGCCCGCCAATCCGAGCTCATCTCGCATCGCGTCACGATCTGCAGCGAGCGCGTCGAATACGCTCCCACTCACGGTTGCGGCAATGAACCGTTCTGGCGTAAGCGCGTAGGTAAGGATCCCGCCGAACACGCCAGTACCACCGAGCGCAAGGAGGACGGTCCGTGCATCAGGAAACATCACCCCAGCAGCAATCCCGAGCACGCCAACAACGACGAGGGCAATCGCTGAGCGACGGTAGGTCTGCTGTTGCGAGCGGAGATATTCTTCGCGTAGTTGGCGGTTTCGCTCACGAAGGAGTTCAAGCTGTACAGTGAGTTCCTCGCGAGAGCCCGTTTCAGTGTCACTCGCGGCCGTGGTCAGCTGTGTCGGCGGCGACTGGTCTGTCGATGGTGCACTCATTGGTTTGGGGAGTCCGACACGAGGCCAAGCATCACGCGTTCGTAGCGGTGGAGAGCATACATGATGAGTGCAACGGTCCCCGACACGACGGCTGTCACGACTGGAAGCGACCAGACAGTGAGAAGCCCAAATGTGACAGCAGCAATTACGATGCCACCAGCAGCGGTCACTGCCAGCACGCGGCGGCCGGTTGGAGCCCCAACTGCGGGGTCGACAAGCACCGCCATGAGGCCGACCACGCCCAGCGCGTAGACAAGCGGGTCACCCGTTGAGCCAACAAGCAGGCTGGCACCGCCAACCCCGAAGGCGACAGGTGCTGGTGCTACCACCCCGATCCCAACAACACCCAGACCGATGAGGAGGCCAGTCCACCCAGCAAGCAGCGTGAGTGCCGCTACGACGAGCACCAGTCCGGCCAGCCGAACCGCGCGTCGGAGTCGGCTGCGCCACTGCTGTTGGGTTGTCGTCTGCGGTGACTGCGGGTGGTCATCAGCGATCATGAACGGCCCTCCGAGCGCCGACCATCGGATCGATTGTCTGCGAGAAGCGTCCGCAACCGGTCGCCTGGTGCCACCTCAAGCGCAGTCACACGAGGATGAGAATCAAGTTCGCGGCGGAGATCCTCAAACGCGGTGTAGGCGTCGTACGTGTCGTCAATTGTCCCGAGATGCGGTTGTTGGAAGAACACAGTTGGCACAATCAACACGAGCACAGCTCGGCCGTCCTGGGTCGCTATTTGAACGCTTTCACGCAGCCGAACGGGGTCAGCATCAGTCGTTACCAGTACGAGCCACACCCCTGCACCGAACCGTGTCCGTGCCCGGTGAACGGCGTCGATGAACGCATCATCACGTACTGCGTCGACAGACGTGGCTGATGCTGTCGCATACGGCTGTAGCACCTCTTTGGCCGGGCAATCAGCTGCCAACCGGTCGACAACCGTCTGAACACGGTGGCCGGGCGCTGATCGGTGTGTCGTCGACGCCGTGGTCGGAGTCAGCGTTAGGAGCGTCGAGCGCACTCGCGTGTGCGTTGTTGGGGTGCTTCCGGCCGCAATCGTCTCAGTGAGGCCGTCATCGCCAACTGTCCAGAGACTCAGCGGATCCGTGTGCTCGGCGGCACTGGCACTGATCCCAAGGGCTGCCTCACGAATGTACTCAAGAGGAGTCTCCGCGGTGGTGCTCTCACCGGTGTGAGCGCGATGGTCAACTACCAGCGCCGTGTGTCGATCCGTTTCGCCCTCCGTCTCTCGTACATATGGTTCCCCCAACCGTGCCGTTGATTTCCAATCGATATTCATTGCCGCTTCCCCGGGAATATACTGGCGGAGGTCACGAGTGGCAATCCCGGGCCCTGGCTGGTCAGTAGCGTGGTCACCAAACGCGTTTCCGTACGATTGCCCGCCTTTGCCAACGTGGACCGTTGACATCTGTGGAAGCACAATGAGCTGCGGCTGTGGGCCTGCTTCGACGTGCTCGGTGTAAAGGCCAAGCGAATCAGCGAGTGTGACCGTCGGTGCCGGCAACGAAAATTTTCCGGCGACAGCGGCATGCAGTGGGATCGTCAGTGTTGCGTCGGTCTGGCCGGGATCGAGCGTGATTGTCATGGCGTCGGTTGTACGGGTAACTCCGGCTGGAAGCGTGGGTTCGACCTGTACGGTGCCCATGGCAGTCTGTGCTGGTCGATGTACTCGCAGCGTCGCCGTCGTCGGTGAGTCGACGTGTGTCGTCGCAGGATCGAGCGTATACTCGATATCTAGGTGCGTGGTGGTTTCGTGAAACGAGTGTACAGTGACCCAAGCGGTCGCAAGCAACCACGCACCGATTCCGACGACGCTAATTAGCGCAACAGGTTGGGTAGTAACGACTACAAGTAGGCCAAAGACGACACCGATAGCTGTCGTCGCCCAAAACAGTCGGGTACCCTGCATCACTAATCCGGTAGCTACCAAGCGAATTGAACCTTTCCTTCAGCTAGTTGTGAGGCGGTTTCTGCGTCCGTCCATGGTACGTTGGGCTTGTCGCGACAGCTGACAACACGTATTTACGTCCCGACAGCCGTACGACGCATGTGTTACGCCTTCCGCACCCATCATCTATCCTCATGCTTGTGATGGTGGTGGCGCTTGCGGTAGGCTTCATGACTGGCAGTGTGGGCGCTGCCGGGCCGCCCGCCTCGCCACAGGGCATCGATGTCACGAGTACGGTCACCGGTGGTAACCTCACAGGAGAGAATGCAACGACCCCACACGAAGATCCGGAGACCGTCGGTGAAGATGGCGACCCCGAACAGCTCGCGTCCCACTTGTCGGGTCGGTTAGGGACGCTCCTCGGAGGGAGTACACAGAATATTAGCGCCGCAGAGTACGACCAAGCGCGATTACTGGTTGGTGATGAGTACGATGAGGTTCTCAGCCAGTATGTGACGGTCGCTGGCGAGACGGGCCAAGAAGACTCAGCCCAGTCATTCGCCACCGTCCAAAACAACACGGCTGAACTCATCGAGCTGCGTGAAGAGTTCGATGCCACTTACGCGGAGTATCAGGAAGCTGTCGCTGAGGGGGATACCCAGCGTGCACGGCAGCTCGCTCGCGAACTTGCACGCCTCGCAGAAGAAATCGACGGAGTAGCAGTGCAGCTTGATGGGGATCTCGAGAATATTGAGAATACGACCGGCAGCGATCTGGATTCTGTTCGAAACGGTGTTGAAACAGTACGGTTAGAAACGACAGAGACAGCAAACACAGCGACACAGGCCGAGCTGACGGCAACAAATATAACCGCAACGGCGACGCCGTCGGAATTCTCGTTTCAAAATGTAACTCAACTAACGGGGACGCTTCGCACGGCAAACGGCACGCCAATCAGCAACGAAGCCGTGACGATACAGGTTGGGGAGCGCTCCTACGAGATTGAAACTGATGCTGAGGGGAACTACACGCTTACTTATCAGCCTGTCTTCCTCCCGGCCAACGTCACAAGCGTGCCGGTGGCATTCCAGCCAGCAAACACCAGTCCGTATCTTGGCACTAACACGACAGCACCGGCCCAGATCACCGGTCAAACGGCCACCACACTCACGGTCGTAAACGGAAGCATCACCGGTAACTACCAAACCCCAATTCAGGTTGCAGGGACAGTGACGCTCGGTGACAACGCGACAGTTGCAGGCGTCCCGGTAGTGATGGTCCTTAACGGCCAGCAGATCAGCGCTGGAGAAACCCAGGCTAACGGGGAGGTGATGCTGACAGGTGCGGTCCCCGCAGAAACCGCTAGCGGCACAGCACCTCTTGAGTTACGGGTGCCACTAACCGGAACCGCAGTCACCGGATCTAACATCACGACCACCGCGGAGATTACCTCCGTAGAAACACAGGTGTCGGTCGAAGCGACGGTCACAGAAGATACTGAAGCTACCCCCCGAGAGGCGGTGCTCACCGGGAATCTCACACTTGCAGATGGCAGCCCTATTGCCGGGCAGTCCCTTAGTGTGTTTGTTGGAGATCGTCAAATTGAGACAGTCACGACGGCCGCCGACGGGAGCTATCAAACGACGGTTGCAGCGACTGAATTTGATGACGGAGCAGACTCACCGACTGTTCGTGTCGCGTTTACCGGGAGCGAGACACACCTGGCTTCGAGCGAGGCCACGGCGATACTAGACCTACCAACGGCGTCACAGACATCTTCAACTGATAGCTCCAGAGTGTCACTTCAACAGCTGGCTGGCGTCGGTGTGGGGCTCCTTCTTCTCGGGATTGTGCTGACCCTAGGTGCCCAGGTAACCGGATGGGACCCGCGCGACAGATTAACGTCTTCTTCGTCGACATACCCAGCAGCAGCGACCGACGACACTCGTCCGGCGACAGATCCCAGTGGGGAGCCATCGGCGCAGACAACACGATCACAGCAACTCCTCGATGAAGCCGCCACCGCACTCGCAGCTGAGAACACAGCAGTTGCCGTTCAACTAGCGTACGGCAGCCTCCGAGCAGCGCTGCAAACACAGGTGGATACGTCTAAGCCAACCACCCACTGGGAGTTTTATAATCGCTGTCAGGACGCCGATATTGAATCGCTTGCAGAGACAAAAGCAGTCATTACCGCATACGAGATGGCAACATTCGCACAACCGGCCGTTTCGACTGAGCGAGCTCAAGAGGCACTCGAACAGGTGGCGGCTGTCATCGACCAAGGCGAGTCGGCCCCAGCAGACTCACGATCAACCGCCGGCGATTAGCTGGGTTGAAGCGATACGACCTCTGTTCTCCCAAGTACCGACAAACAAGAGATGCGGACAGAATAGGTATACAGCCCCAGACAGTCCTAATATTCGGTTCTGTTGACTCGATGGAAACGCTGCTACCCTAGGAGAGCGTGAAACAAGATATGGGGCGCAAGAGACCGACCTGGATTTCGTGCCACAGAGCACGTTCTGTTGACTGGTCCGTGTGCGAAAGAAGTCGAGTCATGGGCGCTACAGCCCGGATGCCGCGCGGCGCGGCATCCGGGAAAGCCCGAATAGGTGAATCTCTGCTTCACGCACTGGCGTCCCGGGTGAACGAACCATGTACCTCGGAATCGACGTCCACAAACGGTACGCACAGGTGGCAGTGATGGATGAGGCTGGGACGATTGTCGAAGAGGTTCGCGTCGAGAACGCGAACCTCGACGACCTCGCCCAGCGGTACGCCGGCGCACAAGCCGTGCTTGAGGCGACCTCCAACTACTACCACATCCACGATACGCTGTCGGAGCACTTGGATGTGACCGTCGCTCATCCCAAAAAGATCAACCAGATCGCAGACACCGACAAGAAAACCGACCGCGTGGACGCCAAAGAACTCGCGCGGATGCTCCGGTTGAATTCGGTGCCTGAAAGCTACGTTCCAACCGAGGAAGTGAGGGAAGCCCGCGCACTCGTGCGCGGGCGACAGACGTTGGTCGAAAACCGCACTAAGTACGCCAACAAAGTCCATGGACTCCTCTCCGATCACGGCATCACTGAAGACGTGAAACCACTGACCGTGACGGGACGAGAGTCCCTGCG
>NZ_JBLZNI010000027.1:0-23771 GCF_051194165.1 Halorubrum shenae
TGCTTGATATCTATTCGGCGCGAGCGTTCCATTACCTCACTATATCTCTTAGATCACAAAAGATTTCGTACTCATTAAAGACGGCGACACCGCCAGCAGCGTCCTCGCTGAGTTCTTCGGTGTCCTCGACGGCCTTGACACCAAGGTCAAGGCCGTCTATCTTGATCGCGGATTCTACGACAGCAAGTGCCTCACGCTGCTTCAAGCGCATAACTACGCGTACGTAATCCCGATCATCCGGTGGGGGAAGACGATTCAGCAAGAGCTCTCGAAAGGGTGGAGTCGTGTCATTCAGCATGATCTGACAGGGAAACTCGACGGTCACAGCTGGACCGTCGAGTTTCCCGTCTATATCGATTGTACGTACCTGAACGGGAAGTATGACGACCACGGTGTGGCGCGTCACGGCTACGCCGCTGACGCGCCGTTCATCAAGACACCACGCGACGCTCGATACCACTACGCGAAACGCTTCGGTATCGAGTCGAGCTATCGCTTGTCCGAGCAAGCGATAGCGACGACAACGACACGAGATGCGACGGTGAGACTGCTGTACGTCGTGGTGAGTCTGTTGTTACAGAACGCTTGGCGGTATCTCCACTACGAATATGTGGCGACGCCCCGCCGTGGCGGGCGTCGTCTCTGGTGGTGGCCGTACAAGGAGTTCGTAAATATGGTTCGACGGGCCGCGTGGACGGCCCTCGCGGTGCGTCGGGCCGTCCCCGCGAATCGACCACCAGACGACCGGTTCCACCGGTAGTCACTGACCGAGTACGCCGTCTCGTGAGTGGCAACGCTGTCGCGTCGGCGGCTGACCGCCGCCGACACGACAGCTCTCCGTCTATCCGTCTGTAATTCTCCTGTCGAAACCGTCAGTACAACCACTTCGACACAGAACTCAAGCCGCAGAAACAGCTAGCCGAGGATGCTTTGTGAGGTACTGAAACTGGGTGAGTACCTCGGCTACTCACCACCGCCACTGCTTGAACGACTGATTGAAGACGCTCAAAAGATCCACAAGCAGCGACCAATCTTACAAGAGACGCTCGCTACCGCTACACAACCGAGGTGTGAGTCTTAACTGAAGACGGATGGTACCCTTGTTTAGACGGTCGACACTTTTTGTACTATTCGTATTTAGAGATCATCGTAAGTTCTAATTTTTAGTACAACATCTCTTCATATCTTTTCACCGCACGTTCAAACGTATATTTCTCTCTAATAGTTTCTGAAGCTTCTTCACTTATTTTGTCTAATTTTTCTGAATTATATGCGCGGACTATCCCTTTTCTAATATCTTCTACTGATCTACTTTCTAAAATAAATCCGTTTTTTCCGTCATCTATCAAGTCAGGTATCCCACCTACAGGCGGGGCTAGTACTGGAGTACCGCATGCCATCGCTTCAAGCGCAACATTAGGCAGCCCCTCTGACTTCGTTGGGAGGACTAGTAGTCTAATATTATTGTAGAAACCTATGAGTTCAGAATCTGGTATATATCCTTTATATTGTATATTTCCCACATTCTTCGTCCTCTTTTCTACAATGTTTTTTTGGGGACCAGATCCACATATCCTGAGTTCCGGGAATTCTGTCGAGAGGTCATTAACACTCTCAATTAATCGAAGAATTCCTTTTCTTTGGTCAATTCCGCCTAAGTATCCAATTGCTTTATCTCGACTAGAGATCGAATTAATCTTGTAGAATTTGTTTTTATCCACAAACGTTGCACCAATAACAGATTTGTGCTCTACCTTATCGGTCCACTCTTCAAGGACACTCGGTGCCTCTACGATAACACTCTCAGAGGCCAAAATAGTAAATAACGACAGTTTATTTTTCCATACATTCGGGGTCTTTTGGGTCACAAACGTGGCAGAATGTGGACCAAAAAATCTCATATATGTCGCTGGTATAATAGAAAATGTGTTCCTGATCAATACAAAGTCTGGCTCAATATTTCTGGTAAAGTGTACTGACCGTAGCTGGCTAAATAAAAAATCTCGATATCTGATTAGCTGAGAATTTTCTCTTGGGACTTGTACTTTTTCCCAGGAAACATTATTTTTGTCAACAGGCTGACTAGCACCAATGACGTGTACTTTGCTACAAACCTCACTTAAAACTAGTGTGAGCTTTTTTAGAAAGTTTTCTCTACCTTTATTATAAAATGGACTACCTATGACTACCAACGTTGGGGCTTGCTTTTCTAAACCCGATCTGGTGCTCTCGGTACATTCATCGTTGGAATCATCGCTAATCAGGGGCATACTGCTTGTAATGCTAAACTTTTTATTAAACATAACTATTTGATATACTCAGTTGCCTTTCTCTGTTCATCTTGACGGTAGTCAGATAATGCTTGGTGTACAGATATTATCAGATCAACTCTTTGATTTAGTGCCGCATAGAGCACGAATCCAATTCTATTGATTAAGAAATAAATATAAAAAATTGCTCTGTCGGGTTTTCTCAGACAATTCTCGGCGAAATATAATCTGTTATATGTGTTATGATATACTTGGAAACCATTTAATGATCCTGATGTTGAGTGTATATCGTGCACGACTTCGGATTCAGGGTTCACCAATAGTTTCCAGCCTCTTTTTTGAGCTAAATAACAAAACTCTTGATCTTCAGATCCAAAAAAATAATCATCATTTAAATAGCCATGTGATTGTAGATAATCAACATTGAGCAACATAAGTGCAGAAATAATCCATTCCGTTGGATACTCTGTCATAGATGGTATCTCTGTTTTTCTTTCAATTTTCGCAGTTCGTGGGTGAATTTCACCTCCAGAATACCAAATTTTTTCTTTGTCAGGATAATAAATAGTTCCCCCAACTGCTGCAACATCTTGATTTGATTCCGCTGTTTCAACTAATCGACTTAGGAAATCTTTTTTTACAGTCATATCATTATTTAAAAGTAGGACATAGTCACATTGGTTTTGTATTGCTTCTTTAATTCCCACGTTACAGCCATCTGCAAATCCCGTATTTTCTTTTTTACGGATAAAGACTGTCTGGCCGTATTCTTTTTCTAATCTATTGAGTGAACCGTCGGTCGAATTATTATCCACAACGTACGTTTGATAATTACTATACTTGATTGCCGATATCGAGTCTAGACAGTGAGAAGTATCGCTATATCCGTTCCAATTTAGTATGACTATTCCAACCTTTGGGCTATCTGGACTAGTTGGGTTGGTCGACACAATTCTTCTGTTACGACTCAAATTGATAAAGCCACCGAGCGGAATTCACTCATACGAGAAGGAAAACCATGTGGCCCGTCAAATTACATTGATCATCTGTTTATACTGTCACCGTTAGAGACGACGCCCGTGACCGCCGGACATCGCCTCGTATTTGTCGTGAAGGTTCCATCAGGGTTAATTAGCAAGTACAAACGCGCGGGTACAGTCAGCGATGGCAACCGTATCGGTTACTCATACTTTTATAACGTCATGTGAATGTCACTGGTAGGCGAGTAGCGGTACTCGGCTTAGCGTTCCAACCGGGCACGGACGATATCTGCAACAGCCAGGCGATCCCCGTCATCGAGGGACTCCGCGCACGCGGCGCTGAGGTCGTTGCCTACGATCCATCGCAACCGAGAATATGCGCGAGCGGTTCCCCGACATCAAGTACGTCGACATCCCCGACACAGCACTGTCCGAGGCGGCTGCTGCCCTCGTCGTGACCGACTGGGAGGAAATAACGTCCCTCGACGACGAGTTCGATCTCATGCGTACGCCCGTCGTCGTTGACGGGCGGCGGGCGATCGACCGTCGCGACGGCATCGTGTACGAGGGATTAACATGGTAACTGGCTCCCAGAACGACACGAATGACGAACACGATAGCTGGATCGCAGATGATGAGTGGCGGACAATCGTCGCGAACGTCTCGCTCGTCTCGGTTGATCTCGTGATCGAACACGGACGGCGGCGTGCTCCTCGACAAACGCGAGAACGAGCCCGCGAAAGGCGAGTGGTTCGTACCCGGTGGGACGGTGTTCAAAAACGAAAATCGCACTGATGCTGTCCACCGCGTGGCCAATGAGGAACTCGGTGAATCCGTCGTTATCGACGACTGTCTCGGCACCTACGAACACTTCTACGAGACGGCTGATGTCGACGGTGTCGACTCGAAACACTACCTCGCGACCGCCTATCGCTGTCATTTCGAACGCGACGATCCGGAGATCACCGGCGACGACCAACATAGCGCCTTCCAAGTCTTTCGCCCGCCGTTCGAAGATCTCCATCCATACGTCGAACGATATCTCGACGATCGCTAGCTCGACTACTCCTGCACGAGCCGTGCCGCCTGCTCGACATCGTTGAGCGTATTCACGTTCACGCGCTCGCCGAGACGGACGGTCTCGATATCGTATCCCGCTTGGACCAACAGCCCGACCGCTTCGCTCAATTGGTACTCGCCCTCGGCAGACGGTTGGACCAGCGCACACGCGTGGAACACGTCCGCGGGGAGCACGTAACACCCCGTCGTCACGAGCGTCGACGGCGGGTCGTCAGGCTTCTCAACGAGACCGGTTACGCGATCGCCGTCGAGTTCGAGGACGTCTGTCGTCGACGCCTCCGCTGTCGACACCTCCTCGACGGCAAGCACACCGTCGACACCCGCCTTGGTGGCCGCGGAAACTGCTGGCGCAACACCCCCTGAAAACACGTTGTCACCGTTCAGAAGCAGGAACGATCCGTCGATGTGCGACTCCGCTTGGAGGACGGCGTGTCCCAATCCGAGGCGCTCGCGTTGGTGAACGTACGTGATCGGCACTCCCGCAAACGCATCGCCGAAGTGATCGACAATCTGTGCCCCTTCGTACCCGATCACGACGACGAGCTTGTCGGCGCCCGTATCGACAGCCTTCTCAAAGACGTGGACCAACAACGGCCGCCCGTCGATCTCGACGAGCCCCTTCGGTTGCGTCTCCGTTCTCTCGCCGAGTCGCGTCCCGCGTCCGGCCGCAGGGATGAGCGCGTCCATACTCGGTCTCGTGGCCGCGACGACTGTGAAGCCACCGACGTTTCACTCCGATAGAAGAATGGAGTCGATTGTCTCCCACTCGGACTCTGGCCCTGTGGTGTCCACGATCGCCAGCGCCTGACACGTGATGCTGCCCGGAAGCCCCCCGTGTCGATCGACTGTGCAACGTCGCGTCGCTTCGTAAGATCCATTTCGCTGTAGACGAGACTGAGATGTGGATGATACGCCGCGAGCGGGCCGTTGATCGTCTCCTGTGCCGACCGGCGTACCTCCATCAACTCGAGTATCGGTTCCACGGGGAGGAACACACATTGGTGCCGCGTTGTCGACCAGCGGACGCCATCGAATGTCAGTTCCAGGGGTGCGGCCCCAGCCGCAAGCGTCCGTGTTGTCTCCTCCAACGCTGCACGCTCGCCATCGATGCCGCCGATCACAGTCACGTGTGGCTCGAAGACCGGTGCATCCTCGAATCGTTCAGCAAGCTCCGTGATCGTCGCTTGGAGCTGGCGGTAGGCTGATGTCTCTGTTCCGGGAACGAGCCAGAGTGAGTACGTGCGATTCGAACGTGCACTCATTATCCGATCCGGACCACTAACACAGAAAAGCACTCCTCCGATCGCTCACCTAGCCGGTTCGTGCGGGTTCAGTCCCCTGCTTCCACCGTCTCACCCTCTTCAAACTCCTCTCCATCCGCGCCTCGGCCTCCTCCCGATCCTCCGGATACCCGACGTCCACGCGCCAGCCCTCGATCCCGATCGCGTCGATGGTCCGCCCGCTCTGGATCAGCAGATCGATCGCCTCGCTGATCTCGTACTCCCCCCTGTTAGACGGCTGCACTAAGTGACACGCGTGGAAGATTTCCGGCGTGAACGTGTAGAAGCCGGTCATCACCAGATTGCTCGGCGGATCGTCGGGCTTCTCGACCACGTCGGTGATCTCGCCGTACTGGTTGGTGTCACACACGCCGTACCGCGACGCCTCGTCCCACGGCACCTCCTCGACGAGGAACGCCGCGTCGGCCCGATCTTCGCGCTGGCGCCGCACCACGTCCTGGAGATTCGCCTCGAAGACGTTGTCGCCGAGGATCAGCATGAAGTCGTCGTCGATGTGCTCTTCGACCGTGAGCAGCGCGTGGGCCAGCCCGTTCTGTTCGCGCTGGTGGGCGTAGGTGATCGGCACGCCCTCGTACTCGTCGCCGTAGTGGTCGATGATCACCTCCTTCAGGTAGCCGACGACGACGACGAGCTCGTCGGCCCCCAACTCGATCAGCTGATCGAAACAGTGTGTGAGCAGCGGTTCGTCCGAGACCTCCACCATCCCCTTGGGCTTGTCCTCGGTGAGCGGGCGGAGCCGCGTTCCTTCGCCGGCCGCGAGTACGACTGCCTTCAGGTCAATAGCGGAGATGATACTCGGTGATAGATCTTTCCACAGACGCGCACGGTGGGTGGTCACGACCACGCTCTGGATCGCTCGGCTCACCCGCGGTGGGACTGGTCCTTCGTCGGGCCAGCTCCATCGAGCGGTGGCCGATCACGCGTGGCCCCCGGGTGAGGCTCTCGGAGACCCGTCGACGATCCCCACGTTGCGTCGTGGTCCGCGACGGGCCGGCATGTAGGCGAAAGTGTGTATTCGGGCACCGACCAAGGGACATGAACTATCGGATTGATCACGCCCTCTTGGCGGCCCCGGTTCCGATCCAATAATTCTCCACCCAATACGCGGCGCTGTCGAAGCCGTGGTGTAATTAGGGAAAAGTGTGGGTTTGGGCACTGAATCCCGGAGATGAGTTACCGGATTGATCGCACCCCTCGCCCGATCTGGTTCTGTTTTGGTCATTCCCTCGGGCTTCCGTTTCGGCGTTTCGTCTCGGCCGGAGGCTCTGGCGTCGTCGAGGAGGGGGCCCTCCTCGACGACGGGGACAGTTGGTCCCTTGGAGGGGGCTTCAACGGTGGTCCGTACGGGTTGTGTTGGTTTGATTGGACGACGCTTTCGTTTCAAGAGGGACACGCCGGCGGCGGTCGCACTATTAGGCCGGTGGGTCGTGGGTGTCGTCGGCGGTCACCCCCGACTGATCGGTGTTGTCACCCCGGGTGAATTCGGTGTCGTCTGCGGTGGGGTCGCCGACGTGATGCTGTAAGCGTCTTCGGCGGGATCGATCGGTGAGAGCCTTTCCAACCAATAATTGGTCGGTGTACCGAGAGAAGTTGGTCGGGGACCCCCAGATGTCCACACGTCTCTCACCGTTCGCTGATAGACCAGTTTACTCCGAAGATTCGGACTTCTGCCCGGCAAAAACGCCCGGGAAGCCGCGAGGCGACTCGGCCAATTCCTCGATATCCTCCCGACCAACCTTCCCGGCTCGGACGAGGGCCCCGATCTCGGCGTCAGTCAGCTCCCGACCGTTCTCAAGGCGTTGGTGGAGCTTTTCGATGTCGGGGTTGTGTTCGACCGAGATCGACACGTCCACGTTAGTCGCCCGTCCGGACGATTGGAAGAGTTTGTCGACGTTCTCCCCTTGGAGGATGCCGTGTTCAATACAGCCTTTGAGCCGGGACTGATCCCCGTCCAATCCGAGATACGCGAAGGCGAGCATCGCGGAGAGTACGTCGTCGGTTTCCTCCGGGCCGAGCTCCTCGAAGACCTTCTCCTGCTCCGCAGGTTCCAATAATTGGCCCAAGAGCAGGAAATCCTTGAGCCCGTTACCAACTCGTTCTCGGATAGCTTGGCGCCGGTTGGCGTCCGTCTGCGGCTGGGCGTACTCCTTCAGCCCACAGAGGTACTCTCGGTCGGTAGGGGAGAGGATACCCCTCGGTCGGTCCTCCGGCGTGAATACCGGGTCAGTATCGTCGTTACGGTCCGTAACATCATCCACACCGGTGAACAGTTCGTCAGCAGGTTCCTCCCGGTCATCACTCATAGTTAGGCAATAGTAGCCTAATTCTATATGTGTTTTCACTCGGTACTACTTTGTTGATCCCTGGCGAATCTATGACACGGATGGAACAGATGCCACAGGATATCCGAGTCAACACATCCGGTCGTCGAAGTATTCCGCAGCCGATGGTACACGGAGGCCGAGTAGCAACGAAACGGGGGAGAAGCCAATGAGTGGAACTCGTAAGAAGGGAAGGAACGAAGGTTACAGTGCCGGTACCCGAGAGATAGCAACACCAGCCAACAGTCAACAGATCCGGTCTCCCGACCAACTTCGATCGTCGCTTGGCACCCAATGTTGGCCGGGACACCCGGCCAATTATGGGGGCCAGACACAGTCCGACGACCTAGCATACTCTGATCGCTCTGTTCGGGGAAAACGGACTACAGGTACCCGGATGGGTCTCCGGGCGAAAACACGCGCCCCCCGGCCAATATCTGATACAATTGGTCGGGCCCCGGGTTCGATCGTAGCTCTGGCCCACCAACTGCCGGCCAACTGTGCCCGTGAGATGCAGCGCACCACGGGGAGGATCGAATCGTGACGAATTCGAACGAAAACTCCGACCAATTCGAGGAGACCGGTGAAGATGATCGTGAGATAAGAACTGACGGCGGCGAGGTCGTCCCTGAATCCGTCCAGAAAACTGAATTCCAGCCCGACAGCACTGCAACTCCTGACACCTCCCCCCAAGACAAACCATGGGAAGCCGCCGGACCAACCCAGGCCACAGAAACAGAGACGGGCCAAAACACGTCTTCGCCCGATAATTGGTCCAAAGAGTCCGATAATCTGGCAGCCAGCACAACAGCTGATGATGTGTTTTCCGACGCCGCCGCGGTCGACGATGTCATCGAGTTCTACCTCGAAATGAATCCGTGGGGGGTGCAGGCAAGCACCGTTAAATCATACAGATCGCGTCTGAAGCACTTCCAAGCGTTTTGTCGGAAAACAGATATTGAGGAGCTCGAAGACCTACAGCCGTCGCACATCGACCAATTCCACAACTTCCTTCGGGCAAATCCGCGATTCGGGTCGCGATCGTCAGTGAAGAGCTGTCTGGCCACGTTCAGGAAGTTCCTCCGGTACTGCGAGCGCCGAGGCGTGTTTGAGTCCGGATTCCACAAGCTGGTCATTCTGCCGACGCTCTCGGAGAGTGACGCCGTCGACGAGACGATCCTCTCCCACGAAGACGCCGAGGAGATTCTCGCCCATCTCGCCAAGTTCGAGCCCTTCACGAAAGAGCATGTGGTCTGGGCGCTCCTCGCCGAAACGGGGATCCGACAGTCAACACTGTACGCGTTCGATCTCGACGATTACGACACCGAGGAGCGATACATCGCGGCGGTCGATCGCGAGGAGACAGGCACACGGTTGAAGAACGGGAAGGCCGGTGAGCGTGAACTCAGTATTTCGCCTGAAGCGGCAGAAGTCCTCGATGGGTACATCCAGGCCAACCGAAAGAACGTGACCGACGAGCACGACAGGGATCCACTCCTCACGACGCGTAACGGACGCCTCCAGAAGAGCACGATCCGTCAGTACGTGTACGGCTGGTCGCGTCCCTGCGCCATCGGCAAGGCGTGTCCGGTCGAGAAGGACCCGGACACCTGCGAGGCGGCGGAGACGAACAACGCCGCGTACGACTGTCCTGCGTCCGTCTCACCGCATCCTATCCGGCGGGGCTACATCACGTACCTCCGGGCCAACGGTGTCCCGACCGCCGACGTGATCTCGAAACGATGTGACGCCAACCCCGGAACAATCGAGAAGTGGTACGACCTGAGTACGAAGTCGGAGCGACGCGAGTCACGCCGCTCCCATCTCGAGGATATCTAGATACTGTCGAGGAACTCGCGGCGCTGCTCCATCTCCTCAAGGTCCGACCGTTCGTCGTAGTGCTTCTCGATGACCCGCTCGGAGACGTCGGCGCGGTCCGAGATGACGCGCGGCGGGACATCAGACCGAAGCCAATGGGTGATCGATCCGCGGCGGAATGGATGCGGTGACACCGATTCCGGGCAGTCTGCAATCTTCTGGTGAGACGCCGCCGCACACGACTGTTGATCGCGGCCATCAACGGGACACTCACCGTCGTATTTGCAGGGCTGCGTGTATTTGTAGGCGTACCCACCGATCGTGGACCCGTGGAGACGGCCATTCTGGGTCGAGAGGAGCGGCTCTCGGCCGTACTCGTCGACGACCTCCGGGCGCTTGTAGGTGATCCAGTCGTCCAACAGCTCCGCGATAGAGTCCGACACGGCCATGTACCGGTTCGACTTCTCCTTGTTCTTGAGCGGCGTGCCGGACTCTGGCCGGTGAACGAAGTGGAGATGCTGGTCCTCCGCGTCGTAGTCCTTTAGATCGAGCGCTCGGACTGCACTCCGGCGACACATCGTGTGCCAGATCAACGCTAGCGTCACGTGCTGGGGAGAGCAGTACTGGTACGTTTCGAGGTGGGAAAGCACCTTTTCGGCCGTCTCCGAATCGAGTTCGGTATGTCGGACGTTCTCGTCGCCGTTGAGAACCGGCGACTGGATGCGCTGAGAAAGGTTGGCCTCCACGGCCTCGATGCCTTCGGCCCACCGAACGAAGACGCGGATGGTGTCCAGGTTTGACTTCTCGGTCGAGGACGCCCAGTCGGACCCCTTTCGCCGGTGGAGTTTGTACTCTTTGACGAGCCGCCCGGTGAGTTCGTTGAGGTTGTCGATGCTCCGTTCGTCGAGCCAGTCGACGAAGGACGACAACCGCGATCGGTGCGCTATGGTGGTGGCTTTGGACTGATGACTACGGCGGTCATCGAGGTACAGTTCTAGTGCTAATTCTGGGTCGATTTCTTCGAGTTCTGTCATAGTCTTGTCACTCATTTTTAGGTGAGCAAACCACCAGACAGCGGCGGGGATACGGATCGCGTTGAAGGCGAAAGTATCCTGCAGGGATCCTCACAAACAGCATTTTCCGGATATAGCGGCAAACGGACATTACAGACGACGCAGCAAAACGAGTTCCCTACTCTTATCCACCTGCCTAATAACCTCTCTATCGTGTTACCACTGGGACACCTTGCGGTTGCGTATCTCTGGTATGTAGTCTACGCGTCCGTTGGAACACATCGCCTGCCGGCCCGACTCGCACTCGTCCCACTCGCAATCGGGAGCCAGTTCCCGGATCTTGTCGACAAACCGCTTGCGTACCTTGGGGTTCTCACGTACGGCCGATCGCTTGCGCACTCCGTATTCGCGTTCGCAATTTGTTCGCTTGGAGTCTGGTGGATCGCAAACCGCAGTCGTGGCCGCTGGACGGCCGAGACGCTTCCCGAACGGCTCCGGATCGTCACCCCGGCCGCCTTCGCTATCGGATATGCGAGTCACCTGCTCGGCGACACCTACCAGTTCCTCTTAGCGGGTGATCTGTGGGCCGCACGGTTTCTGGTGTACCCGTTGGTTTCCGTCCCGGTTTCTCCTGCCGACGATGTTGCCCCGTGGATTCGGCTCATCCGAATCTACCAAGAAATGGGGTCACATCCCCAGTTGAATGTGATCGTCCTCGCCGTCGTCGTGTTTGTGGGGCTGCGACTCCGTCGCTACTGGAAACAGACACGATCGGACCACATGTGAGACGCGCTAGCGGGGCCGTCATCGGTGTTCACGAGCGGAGGTGAACCTTTTTGATGACGTCAGAAGACATTCCTGTATGGGCAGACTCGGTACGTAGTCGACGACCGCTGATCGGCAGTTTGCGCTCGCCCGGGTCGGTATGGGGGTCGTGATGTCGCTGGCTGTCGCCACGATCGATTTTTTGCCGCTCCCGTTGGAGGCTGTGTATGCGTTCGCCGCTGGCGTCATGCTTTGCGAGACCCTTGGTCTCGCGTATTGGGTCCTGCAGAAGTGACCGACACCAGTAGGCACTGCCAGCGCTGACCTTGTGAGTACCGAGCTGAATGTTGACCCTGAGTACACAGACACCGTCGTCATCGACATGCTACCGGGGACGAGCGACGCCCCATAGATGCGGCTCTCGATCGAGAAAATTGCCGGCCTCGGCTGGGAACTGTCGGTATTCCCTCACTCAACCACCTGTCTTTGTCGAGGTCGGGCACAAAGCTTTCACAACATCACGTGAGACTCCACTTGTGTCATTAGCGATCACGCATTTCGCTGTCGGAGGGATTTGCACGGCCCTCATCGCGCTTTATTTGTTGCCGCCGACACGGTACGCACGCACTCTCGTGCTCCTCGGTGGTGGCTGGGGCATGCTGCCAGACATCCACTGGGTCGCGCCACTGTACGCTCCTGAACTCAAAGCTCTCCACTCGTCAGTCTTCACAAACGTCTTTTGGTTCCACCAGACGCTCGATGTCGTCGATCCCACGGATTCGTATACGGTGGCGGCGCTCGCACTCGGCGTGTTCACCCTCGTAGTGAGTCTCGGCGATCACTGGGCATACCGGACTCAGGAACGCACCACGACGACAACCGATCTAGGGCCACTGACAGCAATCCGATCGCTTGACACGCTCGTTCGGAGCGCTGGCCTTCTGTCGCTCATCTGTGGTATCGGGTTAGTTGGCGTTGGAAGTGTGCACTCAGGCGTTGGCGGGCTGCAAGGGCTGTATTTCGGTGTTGGAACGGCCCTCGTCAGTACTGGGGTGCTGGCACTCGGCGGCCAGCTCGCCGTCGCGCCATGGGTCACCACCCGGCTCTCAACAACAGCGACGCGTGGCCTCGTCGTCCTCGGGAGTCTCATCCTGACGATCGGTGGTGGAACATTAGTTGGCAGTCTCCTCCGACACGGCCTGACAGCACAGTCAGTCCTCATGGGTGGTGTCGGCGCGCTGCTGCTCGTGTTGGCTGTTGTGAGTGCGCACGTTCGGCTCCAACTCTGAGGGTTTTGTTGAAGAGACTTTTTTCAGTCTTCGTTCTCTCAAGTTCATGTAGTCGCTCGTCATCACGTAGTCGTATCCGACCAACCCTTAACCAACACTAGCGAGCAAAGACGCAGATTTGTTGGTTATGACCTCCGACGCTCGACACGATCTCCTCGCCAGTCCCAACCACGTCGGCGGCGGTGTCGAACACGTGTTCGAGCAGCGAACGATCGCCGACCGGGAGAAGCGGTTTCGGGCGACGGTCCGTCGGCGGTCGCATGCGGGTCTCGCGGCCGGCCGGGAGCACGACACCGTCTATGTCGATAGCACTACTGATGCTCAGTGACAGACGCGCACGGTGGGTGATCGCGACCGTCATCGGCCGCTGACAGCGTCGACGACTCGCCAGGATACCGCCGCAGGTATTCTTCTGAAGTACAGTGAGACTCAATAATTTGCGCGGGAGTAGAACTATTACTGTCAAACTGGTACCATAGCGTATGTCACCTGCGAACCCGCCCGACGACCCTGACTGGATGGAGTCCTGGAAGGAACACACATCGGCGTTTGATCGAGTCAAGTCAGTGACGATGACGCTCTCGGAGCCTCAATCCGCACCCTGGATCGCAGAACAGGCAGCCGTTTCCCCGAATACGGCACGGGATCACCTCCGCCGGCTCGTCGACCTCAGTGTTGTGACAGTAACCGACGACGGCGGAACCCGCCATTACTATCCGGATCCACCGTACACCCGACTCCGCGATATTCGAGAGTTACTTGAAGAGACGACGAAACAAGAACTTGCAGAGCAGGCCACAGAATTGAAAGACGATATCGCGGCATGGAAAACAGAGTACGATGCTGACTCACCGGACACACTCCAGGAACGAGCGGCCGAAGATACTGTCTCTGCCGCGCAGGCGCACGAACTCACGCGAGCGGCAAGTGACTGGGACCTCGCCCGGTATCACCTCTCTCTCATCCAAGACGCGATCACAAACTACGACACCTGGACAGCTGATCAGTCGTCGCTCAGTGTATGACCGACGAGTCAGGCGTCCCGGGCAGTCAGGCTGACCGTTACCGATATTCTGATTCTCATTCCCAAGCGGACGGTGTCCGTTCCGATGGCGGGACGACGTCAGGACAGGATCGGCACCGTATCCTCCGGGAATTGCGTGGGGAGTTGGCGCGACATCCCGCCGTACTTTCTGTTGCGGGTGAGCCACCGAGTGCATACCGAGAACTACAGGCAGACCTTGACCCGCCGTGGTTCGGTCGTTCGGGAGAGACCGTCTCACTCCGAATCACGTGGATTCCGGGTCCACCGCCTGGGCCAGAAGAATCTGATCGCACGAGTGATACGTGGATGCGAACGCCGATTCGGGCATACTACACCCTCCATTATAGCGAATCATCTGGTTTTGATTGTGGCTTCCACCGCGAACCGAATCCGCACATTGACGGCCTGCTTCACTATCAGGAACGAGACGAGGTGGACGATCCATACACGTACGACCCAGCCTCATTCGACACACGTTCGGTGTCCGGACTCCTGTGGGAAATGATGGACGCACTCGCCAATCGCCTCACCATGCGGGACGGTTCGTGGTGACATCCCCTGGGCAACCTTGAACAGGAATGTCGGCACAGCAGCGCCATGAGGGGGATTGCGTTGACATTCTCCTCCACATACGTGAAGCGTCGAGGGGGTTACCAGCGCCGTCAGCTACGGATCGTCGTCGTACTTGTCAGGATCCGGAAGGCCAGTCGGAACCAGATTGTCCAGAATGCATTTGAGGTAGAGCGCGTTTCGTTCTTCCTCGGAGAGGTCGCTCGGTTGTTCGACCTCGTAGGCGCACTTTGCCATCACGTACGCGACGACAAGCGGCGGAACACCGAAAATGGAGACGGGATCGACCACGTCTCAGGGGAAGAGAATATCGCGTTCGTCGTCAGTCGGCTCGGGGGCGTCGGCGTCGGCATCAAGCGCAAGTTTACGCATCGCCGTGACCTCACGATGGAGCTCATCGTTCGGTCTATTGATCGTGTCGAAGGCAGCCTCAATATTCCCGTCGCGGGCGTGGCGGATGAACGCCACGGGATCTTCGGAGGCACCGAGCAGCCGAAACAGCGAGGCGACTGCTTGGAAGGCGGCAGGTGTGCGTCCGAAGTGTTCTGTGAGGCTCATTGTGGTGGTAGTAGTAGTTACCTTGATGTAGCGCTAGGGCCGACTTAAGCGCTTCCCCAACTGTCCCCGGTACGTGCCGCCCAGAGAGTACTGGGTGGCCACCCAAATCCACAGCAACGGCTAGAGTTCTTGAGGAGATTTGCGCTCAACGACATCCGCGAACGCAACGTTTTCGCGCACTTGTTGCATCTCGACGGTGACACGGTCTCCGACGCTCGTCTCAGGAACAATCACGACGTAGCCGCGCTCAACTTTCGCGATCCCGTCACCTTGGTCACCGAGATTCTTGATTTCAACATCTCGCTGTTCACCTTCTTCAACAGGCGGGCCGTCATATTCTTGCTGGTGATCAGCGTATTCAGGTGACTGGGTACCCTCGGTCGTGTCCGTGGCATCGGTATCCGACGCTGACGTCGAAATGAGCGCAACACGGTACGTCTCACCTCCAGTGATTGCCCCGGTTGTGATCTCACGTTCTGGCACCGTGATCTGGTGGGTTCCGTCCTCCTGCTCAACAGTCGCAGTATACAGTGTCTGGAGCGTATCAGAAACTTCCATAAATCGTGTATTGCTTTGACTCGTGCCAGATAACTTGTTTCTAGCGTTTCCAGCGCTCTCACCTAATTATCGTCGTTCTGATCGAAGTTGTCGTAGGCCATTTCAGGACTCATCGCCAGCATCAAACACGGCCGCAAAGTCCTGGAGAAGCTCCTGTGGTGATCTTTCATCGTCATGAGACGGAAGTGGTGCTTCCCAGCATTCGATTTGGAGTGTGCGCGCATTCGATACCGGCTCCGGCTCAGTTACCACATTGAAGATACCGGTGCGATAGATAGCCAGTAGTCGCTGGTCATGAACACTGACGTAATCGATTCCAGCTCGACTCAGGACAGTAGGAATGTTAACCGGCTCAGATAGCGAGACAGAGGCGCTTGGAGACGCCGAGTTGGTCATACTGTGAACTTAGGTCCATCACGCAAATAAAGACCTGTCACGGGGAAATTCGTACTCTCGGACGTTAACCAACACAGATCGGCAAAAGTAGGATTTTGTTGGTTAAACTATCTCGCTCTTATGTAGAACTGTGGAAGACTCGATAACGAGACACCCAATCGCTGTCTCGACAGATCCACCGGCGAAAGTAAGTGACCGAACGATGCCGAACGTGTGAGCGGCCTGTTCCAAGCCCTGCTTGGACAGATCGCGGAACTTCTGCAGCCACGGTCCTCCTATGGGTCGACGATCGCGTCGGACAGCTGTGGAATTCTGTCTAGCAGTGTTGCCGACCTCGCGTCACTCTGGAGGAGGATGGAGAGAACCACCGAACCGCTGCTGACAAATCCTAAATCCACCGATAGGACGCACCTGCGAAGTGGTTCATCGGGTGATGACGTGCCGCGGGAGGGGGTTCAATCCGTCTACGGTGGCTACGATGTTTAACCCAAACTCGCCGTCGTCAGACGGCAACTCGTCGACACCTGCGAGTCCGGTTGCATAGACGGTAACACGGGTTTCAGAGACTAACTCCCGGGTCACAGTAAGCACGGATTCTCCCCCGGACTGTATCTCGATCTCGTATTCGCCTGCCGGGACGCCGAGATAGTCGGTGACGTCACCGAATTCAAGGTCCGAGAGCTGTGGTACGGTTTGTCCTTCGGGAACGACGTCGATCGGGCCGGCGTTTGGGGATGCGTGGACGAAGCTTACCTCCGCGTGGCCGGATGGAGCCGTGACGTCATCTCTGCTGTTGCCATCCTCGATGATGATAGATTGAAGCCCAGTATCGTCATCGTCTGATTGCATGCGACCGACTGCCAGCGCAGTGTATCGGTTTCCAGCTGCAACATCGAACTGTTCCTCAAGCAGTGGTTCATACGATCCGGACTGCGCGACAGTAATGTCGTACTCGCGTGCAGGGACTTGCAAGTATGCATCGCCCGGGCCAGGACCGAAGGCCGGATACTGTACCCCGCCAATCGTGGGATTCCCATCAATTGGCTTGCCGACATACATGTCGAGTGCCGTGGAGGCTGGCATATAGCCGCTTTGTTGCCCGGGCGCTTGGCCACTGTTCCCCGGTGAATCCTGTCTCCCGGGCGCTTGGCCACTGTTCCCCGGTGAATCCTGTCTCCCGGGCGCTTGGCCACTGTTCCCCGGTGAATCCTCGTCCTCACCCATGGCGATATCGGGGATGAGGTTCCCGACGCGAACGGCGGCAAACTCGGTATCATCTTGTAAAATATAATCGTCCCCGTTGGTGGTTTCATTAGTTTCCGCTTGGACGGCACCACTCATGCCGGTGATGCCTGCAATTCCGGACACTCCTATGCCCTTTATAACTTTTCGCCGCGTCGTTACCTGTGGTTGCACGTCGGTGGGTACACTCCGATGTGTCTTTGTTATAGAAGTCCAAAGTGTCGGAAAGCTTGGCTTACCCAATAGACAGTTATCTGTCTGGTTTTGGTGGGTGAATGTGCTGTGTTGACCGGTTCGATCTGATCGAATCTGGAGATAACTCAGTACAGGACACACGCCCTGTCTCTTGTGTGACTTTCGGAACCCCTACCTGACATAACAGAACATTTGATGGCCAACAAGTACCCTTCAGCGACCCGCTGTTTCGGACGAGGATATCTCTGAAGAAGGGGTTTCAACAGATAACCGGTCAGTACGCCGACGGGAAGCGAATCGAATATTGGCTTTTAATCGCGGTCTATACACGTACTGAAAGTCGTTACACGGTTTCTAACTAGGACAATAGAGATATCTCTCTTTCTATGGGACTCCCCTCACAATGCCCTAAGTGTGGAGCTATCTCGGTCAAGATAACGACCGTGCCACCTGACGCGCATGAGGAAGGCGAGAACTGGCGCACTCGTGCAGAATGCCAAGAGTGCACCCAGTATGCTGAATGGGGCAGACGCGGCCCCGACGAAATCACGAACCGTGGAGGACAGATATCTGATTAACATCCTCCCGCCGTGAACGTCGGGGCTCCCACAAGTAGAGGCCTCCTGGGTTGAACGCTATCGCTTGTGAGCGATACAGTTTTTAAATATTGTGTGAGTGCGTGGCAATCTGATTGAAATGTTGCACAGTACGCTTACAGGCACGTCTCAAATAGCGATGCTGGCTGTGGTTGGCGCTCTCATCTTCGAACTTGCAATTCCGCATGCCGTCCGCCCTAATCAGTAAGAGATCGCTCTGTGGAATCCTCCACGAGAAATGACTGTAGACTTACGAAAGCTCAACCTCCAGCAATTCAATACTAGACCACAGGCTGATCTTTAGCGGTGTTTCGAGCTTATCTCCGCTGACGGGTTCATCATGGATCTGCAAACCGGTGCCCTCTGTTCGGGCAAGATAGGCCGTCCGGCCAGCTGCAAACCCGTCGGTAAAATCCGGCCCAATATTTGTTCCCGACCCGCCTTCCCACGCGGACACCTGGAGGTAGTCACTGGGGGCATTGCCACCAACGTGGCTGAGTTCAACAGCCGTCCCACCATTGATAAGAGAGACATCAAACCGCGACACTTTTTCTCGCCCCTCGTTGATCCACTCAGGATCAACTGGCGATGCATCATCGACAGGATCGAACGTAATCTCGACTGACTCTGGATCGCTACTCGTTTTTTCAATTTCGACTCGAAGCCGGCGGATTACGCCGTCCTCGGTAAGTAAGGCTTCGCCATAGAAGTCTACGACATCCTCGGGCGATCGAATCAACGGTAATCGGGAAAGGTCGTCGGCATCTTCTGCAACAGCCTTCAACAGTGACTCACCGTCATGGTCCACCCATTCTGTTGGCACATAGCTAGCCGCGTCAAAATGGGTGAACAGCTGATTCGATAATAACGGGGAGACAAGTATCGCAAGTGCGGGTTCGGCGTCACTGTAAAGGACTCCGCTGTCTGTCTGCGCCTGTTGAAGACTCACGTCACCATCCTCAACGTAAACACGGACCATCGAACCGCGGAACGACCGCTCGGTCACAAACGTGGTGTCATCGTACTCGTAGGTCACTCGCTCTTCAACCATGGTATCGCCAGAACTCTGGACCGATACGAACGAGGAGTCGAATCGCTCGCCAGCAAGTGTCTGTTCATGATGACGCACAATCGATGTCGTGACACCGTCTTGGTTCACCCCTGGCGGCAGATCAGTTGAGTCGGTCTCACCAGAATCATCGTTCGTATTCCCATTCGAATCATTCCCGTCAGAACGGTTCCTATCAGTCTCATCTAGTGAAGTATCTCCATTAGAACCCGTTTCTTGCGTCTCCCCGTTGGATGATCGGAGACACCCTGCGATTCCGAGCACCGACAAGGAAAGAATGCGTCGACGACCTGCTGATCGTCGATGGGTGCTGTCGGAATCGGTAGATGTAGGGTCTGTCATAGAATTGTGCAACACGTCGATTGAAAAGTATCTTTCCACGACAGTCACACTCACCCGAAACATACTTCCATCGACATTAACAGCTATTTGCATGCACAAACACGACACTGAGGACCAAATCCACCGGGCACGGAAATACGGTCGTCGAGGCGTTCTCACGCTCTCCGGACTCGGATTAGCGGGCTGTTTGCGACTGTCACAGACTGAGACAGAGACCACGGACGAGACACCAGCCGGCAACGAGCCGGACACCGCAAACGAGACGAACTCGTCTAACGAGGAAAACACGGAAGCGACACCCGACGACGATGAAGAGTCGTTTACTGCCGAGCTCGGGCCGGCAGTACTCCCGATCAGCCCGTCACTGTCATGGCGCGTGCCCTCCGGTGGACCCGCCAACCGCGGCGTGCTCGATCACGATGTCGAGCCCGCTGGTGAGGCTGCGCTCCAGTGGATCCACGAGCGCGATCCGGGCTCGTTTGCTGGCGCGAACCCAATTGCAACAGGTGAGTACATTGCAATGCGTATCGACAACAATCTGGAAGTACTCGACGCCGCTACCGGAGACCGTCACTGGCACGCCGACGAGAGGAACGCGACTCCGGTCCGAATGACCGATCAGCACGTCGAAGCCATCATCAGTATCCGCGACGGCAACGCACTCGTTACCTACAACCTCGCCGATGGGACCGAACACAACCGCCTAGAAATTGACGAGGGACTACGCCCAGCGACAGTCACAGCAGACAGCATTTATTACACGACCTACGACAACGACACTAGAGTTGGCAAGTTAGTTGCGCGTGATCGCCCGGATGGTGAAGTGCGGTGGCGCGTATCGATCGACGAGGCACACCCTGCGACACCCGCCGTTGAGGATGAAACCGTTGTTGTCGGCGTCCAACAAACAAACACTGACAGTGACCACAATGGGATAGTGCTCGCTGTCGACCGCACCACCGGTGCTGAAAAGTGGCGATTCACAGAACTCCCGCGGGTCCGATCGCCAGTGGCTGTAACAGCTGACACAGTGTTCGCCACGAGTTCTGACGGACCTGCGCTAACTGCGATTGATGCGGCGACCGGCGATCATCGGTGGACCACCCAGACGCTCAACGGGACCCACGTGGCACCCGTGGTTGCTGATGAGGCGGTGTATCTCGGGACAACCGATGAAGAGCTGTATAAACTTGACCGAGCGGACGGTTCCCCAAATTGGCGGGTTGATCTCGCGGGACGCACTGGGAACGCCTCGATGGCACTGGTTGGGCGGACGCTGTATGTGCCGCGAGCGTACGCTGGGCCGGACGGAGACCGAAGCCTGGTGGCTGCGATCGATGTCGACGCCGGCGACGTTGTGTGGGACGTACTGGTCGATAACCGTAATCTGTCGTCGATTGCCCCGGCGGGAAACACCGTCTTTGTCGGGACGACCGACTTCGGATCCACAGAGTCCCCAGATCGACTCCTTGCGTTTGCTGCTGGCCCCACTGAGGAGTGATTGACGCGTCGGTTATCGAATTAATTATTTATCACCACACCAACAGAATCGCATGAATAGACGACAACTTCTGGCACACGGAACCCTTGCCACAGGACTGTTAACAGGGTGTCTTCGAAATACTGGTGAGAGTGGCGAGCCAACCACGGGTGGTGCAAATGACACCGACGCCGCGTCAGAACCCGATTCTGGCGGCAACGAGACAGCAACAGACGACGGCACGAACGCGTCGCCACGGGACAACTGGTGTGAGACGACAGACCCACCCGCGAGCACCTCGGGTCAATGGACACATGCTGGGTTCGATGCCGCGCACACGAGTGCGTCAAGCGCTGCTATCAGATCTACGGACGCACCGTGTTTCCGCTGGGAATACCAGGAAGACGGGCAAACAGCACCGGTGACAGCGACAGCAGACCTCGTCATCTTCCCCGGGACACGAGATGGCAGTTCTGTGACCGCGTTCGACCGTGACACTGGTGAGCGCCAGTGGTCGGCAGATGACGGCATTGTCGACAATGTGAGCCACAGTCGTGAGCCAGCTGTCATCGAGGGGGATACCGTGTTCTTCGAGGCGCGTGAGTCATCCCGAACGAACCAGTACTACGTGTTTGCTGTTGACCTCGCCACGGGTGAGGAGCGATGGCGGTTCGGCGATCTTGAGGAGACTGATGCCGACAACCGGGAAGATGCGGAGCGATTCATCCCCGGGGTGACAGCTGTGGATGGGCGCGTGTTCGTTCAGTCAACGCACGCGACGTACGCGCTTGATGCGGCCACCGGAGACCGCCTCTGGCGGGCGGGCGAGGGCGGATCGACACCAACCGTCGGGAATGGACTGGTGTTCGGGCGCAGCCGAACCAAGGAGAGAGGACCAGAAACCGCAGGTGAAGGTGTGTTGTACGCACTCGACGTCGAATCTGGTGAGGAACAATGGTCCGTTGAGCAAGGGGCAAGCATTCGCCAGCCAACCTACGCGGATGGACTCCTGTTCGTCCCGCTCTTTGATGGTGAAGAGACGATGACCGCAATCGACGCAGCCAGTGGCGAAACACACTGGGTACACGAGTCTCGGGCAAGCGCTGTATCACAGGCTGTCGCCGACGGAACCGTGTACTGTGCGACATCTGAGAATGGACTCATCGCATTTGATGCAGAGATCGGTGACGACAATTGGGTGTTTGACCCGGAGTACACGCTCGGCCAGTCTGCGCCGGTCGTTACAGACGACCTCGTTCTTCATGCTGGCAACGACACCGGCGCAAACAAACACGGAGTGTTCGCCGTTGACCGAGACAGCGGCGATCAACAGTGGCTGCGTCAGTTCGCAGATCCCGTGTTTCGCTCACCAACAGTCGCTGACGACGAACTCTGGGTCGTCACGCAGACGGGCTCGCTACTCGCTTTCCGTTGACATCCTCCCCGCCCTAAACAGTAGTTGCCGAATCAAATCCGCTCTGTACTAACCAAGCCGTTGAGCTCAGTGAATCTCAAGATCGCGGTGAATTTCGCTGTGACAGATTCATTGAGAGAGCGAGGGAACGCCGCGTCAGCGGAGTTCCCGAGCGATGCCTCTCCGCGATGGGGCGTACTCACCGGTCATCCCGGTCGAATCCGAGCGTGACTCAGCCGTAGTCTGTCGAGAAAATGAGTCTACGAAAGATTCGTGTTGAGATCTGCGGTGTCTGTGGACCTGTTCTCGGTGCGGCTAAGACGTTGGCTAACACCCAGAGATTGTACAGTGACACCGCGAACAGAAAGTAGAACAACCTCACTGAGAATGTCGGCGACGACGTTCTCGGAAGAAAATCACCGATCTGCCGATATGACGTTTCGATTCCCCAGCGGCGGCGAAACGCCGCCGCGTACGCTTTTGCTGTCGACTGATCTACGTCCAAACTTGTCACGAACCACACGTGTTCGTCTTCGCTTGTGCGGTGCGGAACCGCGAAGACCATTCGTCTTTAGCTAAGACTCACACCTCGGTTGTGTAGCGGTAGCGAGCGTCTCTTGTAAGATCGGTCGTTGTTGATGGATCTTCTGAGCATCCTCGATGAGCCGCTCCAGCAACGGTGGTGGTGAGTAGCCGAGGTACTCACCGAGTTCGTGGAGAACAAGCTGGGCGTGCGACCGGAAGGTCGCCGCCCAGCGTTCCGGTGGAAACACAATCTCGCCGTCAGCCTGCTCGGTGACCAGATCCAACAACTCACGGCTCACTAGCAGCGACAGCAACGCCGCATACAGCAAAATCTCCACCACAACAGGGTTGCTCGTGTCGAACTCATCTAGTTCGTATTGCGTCTTCAACTCACGAAACAGCGTTTCTACCTCCCATCGACACCGATACAGCGTCCCTAGATCTGCTGGGAGAAACTCTTCTCTCGGTAGATTTGTGATATACAGATGGTAGTCGTCGGCGTCCTCGTCGCGGACGCCGACGACGCGGAACCGCTTCGTGTCTAGCGACCGTGTTCCCTCGTACTGACCCCGCTTGAACTCTGCTTCGACCTCTACGTCAATGTACTCCCGCGAGAGATCACCGACCACGTCGTGGATCTTCTCCCCTTCCAAGGGAATGGCGCGCCCGCGCCATTCCCGTAGTTCCTCTGTTATCACCGGATTCGCGTTCTGCTTCAACCGGCTCACAAAGTAGCCGTCGTTCTCGTCGATCAGCGCAAAGCGGCGGTACTTGAAGTACGCTAGGTCGAACAAAACCAGCCGTCCACGCAGCCACGATCCCGTCTTGAACAGCGTACTGTCGTGCGCTTTTTCATCGGTCACATCGATCCGTTCAATCGTCTGGTCGGTGGCATTGTGGAGCAGGTGGAGCTTCGCTCCAGCCTGCTCCTCGTGGCGAGCTTG
>NZ_JBLZNI010000028.1:0-18983 GCF_051194165.1 Halorubrum shenae
TTAATGGTTTGTATCACGATTTGTCGGCTTCATCCCCGAGGTCAAGCCTCGGGGTATTCGCCTTGTCCGCTGATAAACGCCAGCGCGAGCAGCACGCCGACCACGCCGATGAGCGCGCCGGCGTCGCCGCCGATCGCGCCGCCCGTCCCACCCACGACCGCGACGACGACGGCGTACACGACCACCGGAACCACCGTGTACGCGAGTATGATCACCGACCCGATGAGCCCCTTCATCAAGAGGTCACCCCAGTCGGTGAACTCCGGCGGTACCTCGTTGCCGCCGATCGTCTGTTCGAGCACGCGAACGAGGTACCCGACGATGACGAACGCCGGGAGGAGGAGTATCGAGAGGAACCCCAACACGCCGCCAATGATGATCCGTCCGATCCAGTCGCCGCGAACCGGGTACGAGAGTCCGTCTTCGAGCATGACTGAATCCATACAAATCTGATATATAAACACCCCGGTGATTCATCGATCGGGGGACGTAAGCGGGACGCGTGCAGCGTCGGGGAATACTTGTCGGCGCGCTTCCTGTTCCGACCATGAAGAAACAGACCGTCCGCGAGGCCGTCTGGGATGCCTTCGAGGCGGGCGATCAGGCCCGATTCCCGTTCCCGCCGCACGACCGGATCCCGAACTTCGCCGGCGCCGACGCCGCATGCGACCGCCTGACAGCCACCAACGCGTGGGCGGCGGCGTCGACGCTGAAGTGCAATCCGGACGCGCCACAGCTCCCCGTGCGACGCGCCGCGCTCCGAGCCGGGAAAACGGTGTACGTCGCCCAGCCGCGGCTTCGCGATCCGGATCCGTTCCTCCGACTCGATCCCGCAGCGATCGAGGCCGACAGCGACGCCGATATCGACGACGCCACGACCGTCTCGGGTATCTCCACACACGGAACCCCGGTTCCGCCGGAGGACGTACCGCACGTCGACCTCGTGGTCGCCGGCTCCGTGGGCGTCACGACCGACGGCGCACGAATCGGGAAAGGAGAGGGGTACAGCGACTTGGAGTGGGGCGTGCTCAGCGAGCTCGGCGCCGTCGACAGAGAGGCGCAACGCGCCTCTGGCAGTCGGGCAGAGCCCGACGACGACGCGACGGCTGTGGCGACCACGGTCCACGAGCTGTCGGTCCTCGACGGACCCGAGTCGCCGATCGCGGACGCCGCCGAGCTTCCCGCGCCCGACACTCACGACGTGCCGCTCGATCTGGTGGTGACTCCCGAGCGAACGGTTCGAACTGAGACGACCCACGCGCGTCCCAAGGGTATCGACTGGGACGTACTCGATAAGGACAAACTGGACGCGATTCCGGTGTTGGCCGAGCGCGCGCCGGGGAGAGAATAAGGGGCGGGTCGGGGAGGGAATAAGGGGCGGGTCGGGGAGGGAATAAAGGGTGGGACCGGGGAGGGAATGAGAGCCGGACCGGGGAGGGAGTACCGAGGTCGACGTTCTACCGACTGCTTCGTCCGTTTAGTCCGCTCGCGGCGCCGGCGCCGACCGCGCCGTCCGGTGGTCCGCGACGTGACCGCACTCCGGGCACACGATAGTGCGCTCGTCGCCCTCGCTAACGACGAGCCACCCCTCGGAGACGGGGTTCTCGAAGCTACACTCTGCACAGAACAGGACCGACTTCCCGCGAGAGGGCCGGGAATCGCTGACGTCTACGTTCATACTAGATAGAAGTATCCGGAGGTATAAGGGTCTTGTTCGACCTGATCGTTTGGTATGATCCGCACTCACACGGAGATTAGATTCGAAAGTTCGCGAAAAACGGATCGAACGTTTTGAAAAATCGAAACGCATTGATCGCAACCGCCTTCGATCGCTTCGGTTTCGGACGGACCTAGCGTGCGAGCGGCATGTTGTAGCTCGTTTCCTCCGCCATCACGAGGTCCCACGTCGCCTCGCAGTCGCAGGACACCTGCTCGAAGACGCTCGGGTCCTGTCGCTTGTCGAAGTCCTTGATGGCGGTCTGGACGCGGTCGTCGCACTCGCCGCAGTTGTGCGCGCCGCGGTCGGAGCCGTGCCCGACGGGGTCGGAGACGACGATTGCGTCGACGTCGGCGGTCTCCTCGAGGACGTGGGCGACCGACCAGAGCCACGGCGGCCGGTAGCCGCCCTCGAAGAACAGCTCGTCGACCATCGTGTACCGCTGGACGTTCGTCGGATTCATCGAAACGGTGTGACAGCCGTCCACGTCGGCACACCGGCGGATCGAATCGATCATGTCGGCGGCGGCCTCGGGCTCCGCGAGGAACGGCGGCTTCATGAGGAGGTACGCCTTGATACCCACGTCGGAATCGAAGGCGTCGTCGGCTGCGGCCGCCTCCGCGCAGGCGTCCTCGAAGTCCGAGAAGTCGAAGTACTTGTTCACGCAGTCGTGGCGGACGCGGTCGGTTGCCGTCTCCAGCCCGACCGCCACGTCGGTCGCGATGCCGTGGTCCGCGAAGTCCCCGATCTTCTCCTGACTCACGAAGTCCGGCAGCGACTCGACGACAATCCGGCTGCGGTCGGCGAACGTCTCGGCGATGGCCCGCCGCGTCTCGGCGGGCACCTCCCGCTCGTCGAGGAACGAACCGGAGGTGTAGATCTTGATCAGCTCGGCGGGAGCGTCGGCCTCCTCGCGCTCGTGGTCGAGACAGACCTCGATCTGGTTCATCAGGGCCTCGTGGCTCACGCTGCCACCCTCGACCGACTCCGCGACGTAGCCGCACATCGTGCAGCCGCCGGCGCGGGCCCAGCGGCAGCCGCCGGTATTTAAGATGATCGTGAGGGAGTTCACGACCCCGTCGGGGGTGTTGTCCTCGTCGATCCACACGCGGGTGGGCTGGGTCGGGTCGTACGTCTCCGAGCGCTCGGCGCGGATGTCGCGCATCACAGCGTTGTGCGCGTCCATCCCGCGCCCCTGCTCGTACGCGTCGGGGCTCGGCTTGCTCATTACCGGAGGAAGCGGCCGAGCGCGTAAAGCCGTGTCGTCATTGCGAGCGCCGGTCGCGCGCCGTGCCGATCGCATCGACCGCGACGACCGCGACCAGACCGACCGCGGCACCGACCGCGTTGACGGCGACGTCACCCCAGGCGAACGACCGCCAAGCGATCGGTGCCTGCAGGAGCTCGATCCCGAAGCCGAACGCGACCGCCGCGCCCGCAGCAAGGAGGTGTTCGCCCCGTTGCCGACCGATCGCACGGCTCACGAGGACCGTCAGGACCGCGTAGCCGACGAGGTGGAAGGGATCGGTGAGCCCGAGGTCTACGGGGAGCGCGTCGACGAGTTCGCGACCCACGCCGCCGACACCGCCGCCGCCGACACCGCCGCCGTTCGGACCCTCCGGCCCGCCGGTCGGCACGATCCACGACACCGGGATCAATGACGCGACGAGGATCACCAGCGCGAACGTCGTGGTGCCGACCCATCGGTCCGCGCGGTCGGCATGGTCTGCATGGTCGGCGTAGTCGTCGTCGGCTTCGCGGTCGCCCTCGGCTTCGCGGTCACCCTCGGCTTCGCGGTTGCGCCCGATCACGGTCCCCCGTTCGCGGTCCGCGAAGTTAGCGCTCACGGAGGCGGGTGCGCCGGTCGGCGACGCGCTGGTCGCGCCGAAACCGCTCGGCCGTACGACCGGTGGTTCGGACGCGTGAACGGAGTACGCGCCCCTGTCAGCGACTTTCAGCGTGCGTCTCGCTTCTATCTTTTATATGTCTCGACGGCGGTCACCGTCTATCGACGTAACTGGTATCAGTTTCTCCACAAGGTGAACAACTAACATGCTGCAGTCCATCTTTAATGAACGAGCATTACATGACTGAAATGGGCGGCTACAGGGACCGAGTTGCACAGGTCGATCTCGGCGACGGAGCGGTCGACTACCAGGGGATCGACGAGGAGGACGCGGAGAAATATATCGGCGCGCGTGGACTCGGCGTCAAGTACGTCTTCGACGCTGGTCCGGATGTCGACCCGCTGGGGCCGGACAACCGGCTGGCGTTCATGACTGGCCCACTCACGGGGACCCAGACCGTGATGAGCGGCCGGATCGCGCTGGTGACGAAGTCCCCGCTGACGGGGACGGTCACCGACTCGCACCACGGCGGCTGGTCCGGCGCGCGGCTCAAGTGGGCCGGGCTCGACGGCATCCTGCTGGACGGCGCGAGCGACGACCCGGTGTACCTGCTCGTCGAGGACGGCGAGGTCGAGGTACGCGACGCCTCCCACCTCTGGGGACAGGGCGTCCACGACACGATCGACGACATCGGCGAGGAAGTCGACGGGACGGTCGGTCGAAACGTCTCCGTGATGGCGATCGGACAGGGCGGCGAGAACGGGGTGCGCTACGGCTGCGTCATCAACGAAGACGACCGCGCTTCGGGCCGCGGCGGCACGGGCGCCGTCATGGGCTCGAAGAACGTGAAGGCCGTCGTCGTGAAGAGCGGCACCGACATGCCGAAGCCGGCAGACCCCGAGACGTTCCAGGAGGGGTACCAGCAGGCGATGGAGGTCATCCGAGAGTCCGACGTGACCGCGCCCAACGAGGGCGGGCTCTCGATGTACGGCACCAACGTCCTGATGAACGCGACCGAGGAGATGGACGGGCTCCCGGCGAAGAACGCGCAGCACACTTCCACCGAGGCGTACAGCGAGGCAGACGGCGTCGACGTGCAGGCCGAGCGCGTCTCCGGGGAGAACGTCCGCGAGAACATCCTCGTCGACGAGCCGACGTGTCACTCCTGTCCGGTCGCGTGTAAGAAGGAGGTCGAGGTGGACGTCACCCACAAAGGCGAGGAGATGAACGTCCGCATGGAGTCGTACGAGTACGAGTCCGCGTGGGCGCTCGGTCCGAACTCCGGACACGACGACCGCGACGAGATCGCTGTCATGCTCGACCGGTGTAACGACCTGGGCATCGACACGATCGAGTCCGGCAACATCATGGCGATGGCGATGGAGATGAGCGAGGAAGGGAAACTCGACGGCGTCGGTCACCTCGACTGGGGCGACTCCGAGACGATGATCGACCTCATCGACGAGATCGGCCACCGCTCCTCGGACCTCGGCGACCTCCTCGCGGAGGGCCCCGAGCGCGTCGCCGACGCGAAGGACGCCCACGACAACAAGCTCTCCGTCAAGGGCCAGACGATGGCCGCCTACGACCCGCGCTGCATGAAGGGCATGGGGATCGCGTACGCGACCTCCAACCGCGGCGCCTGCCACCTGCGCGGCTACACGCCGGCCGCCGAGATCCTCGGCATTCCGGAGAAGGTCGACCCGTACGAGTGGGAGGGCAAAGGCGAGCTCACCGCCACGTTCCAGGACCTGCACGCCGTCTCCGACTCCTTCGACATCTGCAAGTTCAGCGCGTTCGCGGAGGGGATCGAGGAGTACGTGCTCCAGTACAACGGGATGACCGGCCGCGACGTCACCGAAGACGAGCTGTTCGAAGCGGGCGAGCGCGTGTACAACCTCGAACGCTACTACAACAACCTCGTCGGCTTCGACGGCGCGGACGACACGCTGCCGAACCGCTTCATCGAGGGGCACCCGGACGCCATCCCCGGCACGGGCGCCAGCGAGGGCGAACTCGTCGAACTCGACGAGATGAAAGCGGAGTACTACGAGACCCGCGACTGGGTCGACGGCGTCGTCCCCGACGAGAAGCTCGAGGCGCTCGGCATCGACATCGGGCCCGGCACCGGCGTCTCCGCCGGCGACTCCGCAGCCCCCGCCGACGACTGAGGACGGTCGCCGCCTGCAGCCGCATTTTTTCGGACCGTAACCGGTATCACTGAGCCGCGCGCACGGCCTCGATATGTCTCCGAGGCCGACTCATCAGTCCCCGTCTGACCGGTCCCGTCGGTCCCTCCTCGCTACGGGATGTGCCGCCGCGGCGAGCGGGTTCGCCGGCTGCGCTGATCTCCTCGGATCGGAGGAACTCGCACACGAGGTCGAAGTGTACAACCGCCGAGAGACCGCTCACACGCTCTCCGTCCGGGTCGAGAACGTCGATAGCGACGCGCTGTACCGCCAGACGTTCGATATCGACGGCGACCGCGCCCGGGAGGGGACCGAACCGTTCACCGGGAGGCCGACGGCGGTCGTCGTGACGATCGACGACCGCGAGCCGGTCGAGCGCGACTGGCCGGATCCGAACTGCGAGCAACAGGGGACGCGCTCGGCCGGCGGCGTCGACGTGTACCTCCTCCCGGACGACGAGGTGCGGTTGGAGCCGACCTGTAACACGATCTACGCGGAGTAGCGCCGGGCATTTTTAAGTATCCCGCGTCGGTAGCGCCGCATATGGTCCACAACCCGTTGTCTCCCTCTGAAGCCCTCCGAACGCGGACCGGGACGGTGATCGCTGTCGTCTCGCTCCTCGTGGTCCTCTACTCGCTCGTAATCGTCGGACAGGTCCTCCTCGGCGTCATCGTCGGCGTCGTGCTTCCGGTTGGCTTGTACCTCTCCTACCGATTGTTTGCAGCGCTCGACGCGCTCGCCCGCGCGGCCCAGCGGATCGCGGCGGTCCGGGAGCGCGAGGCCGACGAGGCGTCCCGGTTCGGCTCCGCGACCGAGCGTGAGTCCACGACGGAGCCCGACGCGTCGTCGTCGCGATCGTCGGACCGAATCGCGGAGCGAGAGCGGTAGAAGCGGTCCCGCACGTCGCTTTCCGTCCTCCCTCCCTAGAACTCGAACCCGACGGCGTCGCGATCGGGTCGGAGTGGACTCTTCGGATACGGCGGCGACGCCTCGGGGTCGTTAAACGGCCGGGGGGCAACGTCGTTCGGCCCGTCGGGATAGAAGAGCGCCGCGAGCGTCTGGATCGCGGTTCGGCCGCTCGCCAGTTCGAACTGGCCGCCGCCGTACAGCTCGATGCCCCGCTCCTCGCAGTACGCGATCGTCTCGAACAGCGATTCGAGGGTGCCGAACCGGGAGGGTTTGACGTTACACCATCCCGGCTCGACCGGGAGCGACTCGAGGCTCTCGACGCCGTCGATCGGGTAGTCGAACGAGAGCCGGTCGGCCTGCGGCTGGACGAGCGGGTTGGTCTCGGGCGTGAACGCGGCGTCCTCCACGATCTCGGTCGGGAACGCGGCGAACACGTCGCGGTACAGTTCCGGGTCGGCCTCGACGTCGACGTCGGTGCCCTCGTACCAGCCTTTTAAATCGAGGATCCGGACCGCGTCGGTCTCTCGAAGGGTCGTAAACGCTTCTTCCGGCCAGTCGGGCGTCGGATCGAGTTTGAACTCCAACTCGTCGTCCAGCGCGAGCAGCTCCTCGACGCGGTCCGTCGTCGGCGGTTCTCCCAGTCGCGTCGAGACGACGAATCGGACCGGATCGGAATCGATCCCGAGGTACTCGCCCAGCGACTCCTCGCGCTGTCGGAGGGCCAGATCGAGCGCGGCGCTCTCGACCGCCCACCGGCGGTAGTTGCGGAAGTACTCCTGTGCGGGCGGCTTGTGCGCGAACAGATCGATCTCGTCGAGGCGCGTCGACAGCTCATCGATCGTCCACTCGCCCTCGATGTCGATCGGGTCCGTTCCGACGAGTGCGGCGTGGTCTTCCGTCTCGTAGGTCACGTCCTCGCCGCGGCCCAGAACGCCGTCGCCGGCGAGGCGGAACCCGGTGGTCGTGCGCTCGAACCCGCTCGTGGTCTCGCCGGTGTATCGGCGGCGCTCTACCGACTCGATCGTCACCGATAGGTCCGCGATCTGCTGGTACGCGCTCATACCGCCTCCGACGGTCCGGGGGAACTTAAACGAAAACGAGGGGCGCTGCAGCGGGGGTCCCAGTCAGGCGTCGTCGGACCGCCCGAGACGGAGCCGGAGCGTGGCGATCCGCGTCGCGAGCGCCCAGAACAGGGGAATCACGGTGAGCGCGACCGCGCCCGCCGCCGCGACCTGCAACACGGTCGTCGTGAACCACGGTTCGGCGTCGGCGTAGGGGATCGACGTGTGGGTCACCTCGCCGATCACGGGGACGAAGTAGTCCATCAGCAGGTCGACCGTGTACCACGCGGTCGCGACCCCGACCGCCTTCAGCGGGAAGTCGGTAGTCCGGTGGAGGACGAACGCTTGGACGACCATTCCGAGGTGGCTCACGAAGAGGAACGCGTACATCGCGGGCCCCGAGTTCGCGAGGAATGCGGGGTAGAAGGCGGCCAGCACGTACGGGGTCCAGAGCCCGAGCTTGATGTTCCCGAAGAAGGCGAGCGTCGAGAGCGTGTCGCTCGACCGGCCAAGTGCCCACGCCGCGAGCGCGAGCGCGATGAGCAGCGTCGCACCCGGGCTGTCGGGGATAAACGGCCACATCTCGATCGGGAGTTCGCGGAACTGAAACCGGTAGTACCAGAAGCCGAATGCGGTGCCCAGGAGGTTGATTGCGACGATGACCCAGACGAACCGGAAGGCGACGTCCTCCAGCGCCTCCGGGAGCGGGGCGAGCCACCGCGGCAGCGACTCGCGTTCCGGCGGGTCGCGGCCGAGCGCGCCGACGATGTCCATACGGTCGGCTCGGCCCGGCCGGTCAAAGCCGTGGCGGTCGCGGGGCGGTGAGGTGGACGCTCCCGGAAAACTCGGACGAAAAGGGCTATGAGTCCCCGGCGGAAAGGCGACGGTATGCGCCCGCGAACGCTGCTCGCGCTGCTCCTCGTCGTCCCCCTCGTGGACGCGCTGTTCCTGATCGTCGTCGCAGAGCAGTTGGGCTGGCCGACCACCATCGCGCTGGTCGTGTTGACCGCCGTGCTCGGGATGTTGCTCCTGCGCGCAGAGGGGCGCGCGACGCTCGCACGGGTCCAGCGCAAGCTGGCCCGCGGCGTGCCCCCGACCGACGAACTGCTCGACGGCGGCCTCCTGATCGCCGCCGGCGCGTTCCTGCTCACACCGGGGCTCGTCACCGACGCTGTCGGGTTTCTGCTCGCGCTCCCGCTCTCGCGGGTCCCGATCCGGATGGCCCTCAAGAAGTACGTCGTCATCCCGTACCTCGACAGCGAGACGGACGGGTTCACCACCGGCAACGTCTACATCGGTGGGTTCCCCGGCGGCGACGAAAACGGCGCCGGTGCCGGGTTCACGATGGGCGGCGGCGCGTTCGGCGGCGGCGACTTCGGCGGTGGCGACTACGACGGCGACGGCCTCGACGAGGGCGAGTCCGGCGGGAACACCGAGTTCGACGGCCGGAGCGCCGCCGGCGACGGCCAGAGCGACGACCCCGCCGGCGACCGATTCGACGATCCGGACCACGCGGACGACGTCGTCGACGTGGACTTCACGGTCGAGGACGACGAGACGGAGCGGAGCGACTGAGGCCCCTTTCGACGCGCGCTCTCTGTCGCGTGAGTCGTTTCCGACGCGACCCGAAATCGGCTGACTGCGGGCGATTCGCGAAAGGAAACCCTTAAAATCCTACCAGCGCAATCACTGAATGCGTTCACCTGGGCCAATAGCTCAGTCAGGTTGAGCGCTCGGCTGATAACCGGGAGGTCCACGGTTCAAATCCGTGTTGGCCCACCTACAGCGTCCACGGTTCTTTGCCGTGGCGTGTTAGGGGCCGGGAACTCCCCAGCCACCTAATTCCGTTGTTCGACACGGCTAGACACTTCTCGCGCGTTCTGTCCGGAAAATCTCTCGGTAATCGCGACTGCTCTCCGGTCAGAGATAGCCGAGGCGACCTCGGCGTGATGTCGTCCCGATCTCAGAGTCGGAGTTAGTGACGCGACGCAAGCGGTGCTGGACTGGTACTGGTCGCGATCCGGAGCGGTTCATAGAGGTGGTACCCGCATTACCGCAACGACACAGGCCCGAAGAGCTGCCCGGCGCGAGCCGAGCGGCGATCGGTCGAACACGACCCTGCGCCACCACGCCGAAGTCGCACACACGCACCCGATTCGAGTCGCCGCCGACGCGTCGATTTATCAGGCTCGCGCGACCAGAATCAGTATGGCACCCTCCGTCGGCGTCGACTGGGCCTCCCGCGGCTGGCTCGCGGTCGCGATCGTAGGCGACGAGTGGACCGCGCGAATGCACCCGTCGATCCACAGCGTCTGGTTCGAACACCGCGACGCCGAGTCGATCCTCGTCGACATCCCCATCGGCCTCCCCGAGTCGGAGCGACGGGAGTGCGACCGGGGCGCGAAGGAGTTCCTCGGCCCGGACCGCGCTCGCAGCGTCTTCTGGACGCCGTGTCGCGACGCGGTCGAGCGGGACACCTACGAGTCGGCGAAGCGAGCGAACCAGGAGGCTCGCGGCGACAGCCTCTCCACGCAGGCCTGGGGACTCATTCCCCGCATCCGAGAAGTCGACCGGTTCCTCAGGGACACTGAGGACGCGCGAGGGGTCGTGGCGGAGTCACACCCCGAGGTCTGCTTCGCGTCGTTCGCGGGGGGTAGTCTCCCGTCAAAACACGACGACGGCGGACTCGACGATCGGCGCGCGATACTCGAAGCGACCGCGGAGAGCGCTGCGGGGGTCTACGACGGGTTCGTGGCGGAACACATCGAGGGGCAACCGTCGTGGGCGCGCCGCATTGGAAGCTCCAACCGCGACGACCTCTTAGACGCGATGGTGCTCGCGCTCACCGCGGACGTCGGGGGCGGCGAGTTCGACCGGACCGCTGATCACGCACAGGGCGGCACGGAGTCCGTTCCAAAAGACGCGGAGGGCCTTCCGATGCAGATCGTGTATGCGGAGTCGAAGTAAGAGCGACGCGAGACCGTTCGCTCAGGCGCTTCCGTTCGCGTCAGCGAGCTCCCGCGCGAGGAACGCCGCGATCGACACGTCCGCCTCCTCGACGAACCGCGCGACCTCCTCGCCGTCGGCGGTCTCGACGACGACCGTTGGAATCAGATCGATCCCGTACTCGTCGACGCCTTCGCCCTCTTTCCCGTTCGGGCCCTTCGTCACCGGGAAATCTTCGATTCGGTCGTCAGAGACGCCGGCGGCGGCGAGCGCCGCGCCGAACGCCGGAAGCTGTCGCTGGCAGTCGCCACACCAATCCCCGCCCCACACCTTGAACCGGTAGTCGTCGGCCGCGAGGGCGTCCAGTACGGCGGGGTCGTACTCGTCGGCGTCCGCGGCGTTCGCGGGGTCACCGGCAGCGTCGGGATCGAGCGTTTCGAGAGTCATACCCGGTCGTACGCCGGCGACGCTTGTAAACGCCGCGTCGGTGGCAACGGGTCGGCGGGGTGTCGCCGAACGCGGCTTGCCGGAGTCCGCGGGGCATTTGAGTGGCGCCCACCTCGGGTTACCCATGGATGAGGACGTGTTGGACACGCTCGGCTCGCCGCTCGTACGAGTCGACGCTCCGACCGAGACGACCGTGGCGGCGAAAGTCGAGTCGCGCAATCCGGGCGGCTCCGCGAAAGACCGCCCCGCGCTGTACATGGTCGAGGCCGCCGAGGCGGCCGGCGACCTGACGCCCGGCGACGGGATCGTCGAGCCTACCTCCGGCAACACGGGCATCGGGCTGGCGATGGTCGGCGCGGTGAAGGGGTACGACGTGACGCTCGTGATGCCGGACGGGAAGTCGATCGAGCGTCGACGGCTCATGCGCGCGTACGACGCCGACGTGGAGATCGTCGACGGCGACATCTCCGAGGCCAAAGCGCGCGCCGACGAGCTCGAACGCGAGGAGGGAAGCGTCCAGCTCCGCCAGTTCGACAACCCCGCGAACCCCCGAGCCCACTACGAGACCACCGGCCCGGAGATCATCGATCAGGTCGACGGTCGCACCGTCGACGCCCTCGTCGCGGGCGTCGGCACGGGCGGGACCATCACCGGAATCGGTCGCCGGCTTCGCGAGGCGTTCCCCGACGTGCGAATCGACGCGGTCGAGCCGAGCGACAACGCCGTTCTCTCCGGCGGCGAGCCCGGGTTCGACGAGTTCCAGGGGATGGGGCCGGGGTTCGTCGCGCCGAACCTCGACACGGACCTCCTCGACGAGGTCCACACGGTCGACATCGAGGCCGCCGAGGCCGAGTGCCGTCGACTCGCGCGTGAGGAGGGGCTGCTCGTCGGCCAGTCCTCCGGCGCCTCCAACCTCGCGGCCAAAGACGTCGCCGCGGAACTCCGGGAGTCGGGCGCGTTCGCCGGCGACGAGCCCCTCGTCGTCACCGTCTTCTGGGACAGCGGCGAGCGCTACCTCACCGCCGGTACCTTCGACGAGTGAGTCGGGTGACGCGACCGTGGCGGCGTGAGCCGACCGGAAGGAGCGGAGAGCGGGTTCCCGGGACCCGGACGTTGATTACCGTTCGACTCCCAGATATGTCGTGAGTACCCATCCCGAATCGCTCTCTAGTGCCCCCGACCCCGGAGCCGACAGCGACGCCGACGACCGGCGGTTCGACGGGCCGTGGCTGGGCTTCCTCGCGGTCGCTACCGCCGGCTGGACGGTCCTGTACGCGCTCGACTGGGCGTTACTGACGGCCGGCACTCCGGTCGGTGCCGCCGTCGCCTTCGCCCACGGCTACCTCCTCGCGCCGCTCGCGACCGCAGCGGTCCTCCTCGACGCGCTCTCACTCGCCGAGCGGGAGATCGCTGACTTCGGCCTTTTTAAATGGCTGTACGCGCTCCTCGCGTTGATCGCGCCGCCGGTCGCAGTCGTCTACTACGCGCACCGCGAGTGGCTGAAACCGGGCGATCCGGCCCTGCTCGGAGGGCCGGAATGACGGGGGAGTCCGCCGTCGGTTCCGTAACCGACCTCGTCACCGCGCCAGAGAGCGGCGCCCCGCCCGAACGCCGGGAGGCCGTGGAGGTTCGTTCCGACGGCGTCGCCGGCGACCGCTACCGACTCGGCGACGGGACCTTCCAACTCGACGCCTGCGCGGTCACGCTCGTCGCCGCGGAGGCGCTCGACGCGGTGTGCGAGGAGACCGGAATCGACGTCTCAGACGGCCGCCACCGACGGAACGTCGTCGTCGACGGGTTCGGCGCCGGGATGGACGACCTGTTGGACGCGACCGTCGCGGTCGGCGACGCCCTCCTCCGACCGACTCGCCGGCGACCGCCCTGCGCACACGTCGAGGAGTTGGCTGGCGCCGACGGGCTGGCCGCCGCCCTCCGAGAGCGCGGCGGGCTATGCTGTGACGTGACCGAGCCCGGCCGCGTCGCCGTCGGCGACCGGGTCGCGATCCGCGAGGCCGACCCCCGGACGGCGGGCGCCGCGATAGCGGACCGGCTCAGGGACGGAGCGTCCGATGGCCACAGCCGACCCGATTCGCACGGAGAGTGACCGGCGGGCGCGGCGCCTTCCGGAACCGAAAGCGTTGAGCCCCGACCGGACCAACGGGTCGCCAGTGAGGGTCGGATGAGCTGGCAGTACCGCCACACGGTGCTGTCGCTGTGTATGCTCGCGTTTCTGGTGACGTACTTCGCTCGGCTGGCGATCAGCCCCGTCGTCCCGCTGATCGTCGAGGACTTCGCGGTGTCGAACACCGCTATCGGCGTCGCGCTCTCCGGGATGTGGCTGGCGTACGGCGCCGCCCAGTTCCCCAGCGGCGTGCTCGCCGACCGGTACGGCGAGCGGCGGGTCATCCTCGTCGCCGTCGGCGGGACGACGGCGATGAGCGTCGTGCTCGCGCTCGCGCCCGTCTTCCCCGCGTTCGTGCTCGCGGCGGTACTCTTAGGACTCGTCGCCGGATTCCACTACGCCGTGGCGACGACGCTGCTCTCCCGGACCTTCGACGACATCGGGACGGCGTTCGGACTCCACTCCGTGGGCGGTCCGCTCGCCGGACTCGTGGCGCCCGTCGCCGCCGCGTGGGTCGGCGTCCGATACGGCTGGCGCCCCGCGGTTGCGCTGGCCGCGGTCGTCGGCGCACCGGTGTTCCTGCTGTTCGCGTGGCGCGTCCGCCCGACCGAGCCTCGGCGTCCCGACCAGCCGATGCGGGAGCGGTTCGCGCTCGCGCCGCTGGTCGAACTCCTCTCGCGGCCGAGCGTCCTGCTTCCGCTGTTCATCGCGATGGTCGGCACGTACGTGGTGCAGGGCGTGATGTCGTTTCTCCCGACGTTCCTCGTCGAGTTCCGCGGGTACTCGCCGTCGGGTGCCGCCGGCGTCTTCTCGGCGTTCTTCGTCGTCCGCGCCCTCGCACAGGTGGGGCTCGGTCGGCTCTCCGACCTGGCGGGCCGCGACGCCGCCATCGGCGCGGCGATGCTGGCGGGCACGGTCGGCACCGCCGCGTTCGTCGCCGGACCCGGAGCCCTCGGCGTCGCCGCCGGGGTGCTGCTGGCCGGCTTCGGCGCGAGCTTCTTCTCGGCGATCGACCCGCGGTTCATGGACGCGCTCGGCGACGCGGAGCGCGGCGCCGGATTCGGGCTCGTTCGGACCGTTTACACCGTGATCGGCTCTGCGGGTTCCGTCGGTGTGGGGCTCGCCGCCGACCTGTTTGGCTGGGGATTCTCTTTCGCGATACTGGCGGCCCTGTTTGGGGTCACGTTCGCCGTCCTCGTCGCCAACTGGGCGCTCGGGACGGGGTACTGACCCGCTTGAGAAAGCGCGACCCCGCCCGACCCGAAACTACGAGTCGATCCGGACCGAACGCGGAGTGTGTACGATTATCACGTCCACACGAACTACTCGGACGGCATGTTCCTCCGCCGGATGGTGGACGCCGCCGCCGACGCCGGGGTCGACGGGGTGGGGATCGCCGACCACTGCAACGTCTCGCCCGACCCGAGCGCGGAGCGGTTCAAGCGGGCGTTCGGTTTTAACCTCGATCTGACCTACGAGCGACGCCGCGAGGCGATAGAGGGACTGCGCGAGGACCCCACCGTCGACGTCGGCGTGTTCGACGCCGTGGAGATGGATTACGACCCTGACCAGGAGGCGCCGATCGCCGACTTCCTCGACGAGGCGGACTTCGACTACGCCATCGGGAGCGTCCACGAACTCGACGGCGCGAACGTCCATACCCGCTCGCACTTCGCCGACAAGCCGGCCGCGGAGCGGCGGGCGCTCGTCGATCGCTACTTCGAGAAGTTGGTCGCGCTGATCGATTCCGAGCTGTTCGCGATCGCCGCGCACCCGGACCTGATCGAGCGCAACCCCCACCTCCGCGGGTTCGCGACCGAGGACCAATACGCGACCGTCGCCGAGGCCTTTCGCGACTCGCGGACCGTTCCGGAGATCAACGCCGGGCGACTGCTCGACGACTACGGGGAGTTCCACCCGGCGCCGGCGTTCCTCGACCGGCTTCTCGACGCCGACCTCCGTGTGAGCGTCGGCACCGACAGCCACGAGCCGGGCGTCATCGCGCCTCGGGTCGACGAGATCGAAGCCGAACTAAACCGGCGACGGCTCGATCCCGTCCGGCCGGAGGAGCTCGCTGCCGACGACCGTTGACGGGGACGTGGGCGCTCCCGATCAGTGAACCGTCCGGTCGTCGTCGGTGTCGATATCCTCGATCGGGTCGGCGTTGCCGAACTCGGGCGTCGGCCCGTCGCCCGGCTCCGCCCACTCGACAGCGTTTTGTAGCACCCGTCGCACGTCGTCGTCGTGATAAATCGGGTACGTCTCGTGGCCGGGTCGGAAGTAGAAGACCCGCCCGTTGCCGCGGTGGTAACAGCAGCCGGAGCGGAACACCTCGCCGCCGGGGAACCAGGAGGTGAACACGAGCGTGTCCGGCGCCGGAACGTCGAACCGCTCGCCGTACATCTCCGTCTCCGCCAGCTCGATGAACTCGCCGACTCCGTCTGCGATCGGGTGACTCGGCTCGACGGCCCACAGCCGTTCGGTCTCAGCGGCCTCTCGCCACTTGAGCGAGCAGCTGGTGCCCATCAATCGCTTAAAAATCGTCGAGTAGTGTGCGGAGTGAAGCACCAACAGGCCCATCCCGTCGAGAACGCGGTCGTGGACCCGGTCGACGACCTCGTCACGCACCTCGTCGTGGGCCGCGTGGCCCCACCACGTGAGCACGTCCGTGTCGTCTAAGACGGCCTCGGTGAGCCCGTGGTCCGGCCCCTCGTCGAGGGTCGCGGTGCGGACCTCGTGGCCGGCCTCGCGGACGGCGTCGGCGACAACCGCGTGGATCCCGTCGGGGTACACCTCGGCGACCGCGTCGTTTTCGCGCTCGTGTCGGTACTCGTTCCAGACCGTAACGCGTGCCATGGGTTCGCTCCCCGGCGGACCGACTTGTAGGATCGCATCCGGGACAGACCGGCGGAGTTGGCTGACAGCGAGAACGTTCGTAGCGGACCGACCGGTCGTTCGCGCTACTCCTCTTTGTCTTCGGACAGGTTCAGTTCCGATAGCAGGCGTGCGGTAATGATCTGTTCGATCATCTCAAGAAGTCGAGCGTCGTCGGAGGTGTAGTCAGCGAAGATGCCGAGCGGGATCTCACCGCCTGCGACATCGTAATGACCGCCACCGCTCCCGACATCTTCAAACGCTGTATTCAGTACGCCCCCGACGTCTACTCGCGCATCTCGCGATCGAGCACTGATTTGAATAGTGTCATTGACGATTCCGAACACGATAGCCGTTTGAACGCCCTCCAGTCGGACGAGATAATCGACGGCTTGGGGGAGCGCATCCCGTTCGCTCGTCCGGCCGACGTGCGTGATGAGCACCGCCGACTTGATGGTGCGATTATCGATAGCGGTCGAGATCGCATCGAGCGTTCCTCTCGAAAGCGACGACGTCGAGAGCTTCCGGATCAGTTCTTTATCGGCGTACTCGTGAAGGTACCCTGCCGCATCGTATTCCGCACCGGTCGCTCCGCGGAGAAAGTCGAGCGTGTCCGAACGGATGGCGAACAGGAGAGCCGTCGCGACATCCGCGTCCAGATCCATGTCGAGCGCGCGCAGATACTCCGTCAGAATCGTCGCGGCTGCCCCGAGTTCCTCGCGGTGATCGACGAATCGGGCGTCGATCTCTTCGGCGGGGTGGTGATCGATCACGATATCCACGTCCGTGTCTGGAGGGACCGTGTTGTTCTCACCCGGAGTGGAGTGATCGACAAACGCGAGCAAGGAATCCGGTTGACGGTTCTGGACGGTCGCGGGGTCGAACCGTTGAAGATCGATATCGAGGAGATTGACGAACGCTCGGTTCTGCTGATGCGAAATGTCGCCACTGTAGAATATCTGCCGGTCGTCGATGCCGGCGTCGGCCGCGATTCGACCCAGTGCAAGCGCGCTCGCGAGACAATCCGGATCAGGGTTGTTGTGACAGACGATGTTGATCTCGCTGCCCTCCGCGAGAAGTTCGTGGAGTTGTTGTGGCAGGCCCATTGTTCCCGTCTACGGCCTCTATACAGTTACAGTACCGGATGTTTCAGATATGACATATATAGTGAATACGTGTAAGATTTCACGCTCCCGCAAGAGCCGCGCGCTGTACGCGACACGGCTATCCAAACAGATCAGCACGCAACGCTTCCAACGGGCGTGGCTATGCATCAGTCGTCGACGGAGCGATGCCGAAGTCCAGCGACGGCCTCAGCGCTCGTTCGTCCGCAGTTGACGCCGAACCGGCGACGCCACCGTATCCCTCACTCCTCCGGCCACTTGATCGAACAGCCCCGCGAGGGGCGGTCCGGGACCTCGACATCCTCGCCCGCGAGGACCGCGTCGACGGCGTCGCGGACGTAGAACTCGGTCGGCTCGTCGTCGGGGTTGAGTGCGTCGTCGAGTCGACCGTGATACCGAAGCCGGAACGCGTCGCCGTCACGACCGAACAGGAACGGGTCGGGGGTACAGACCGCGCCGTACGCGTCCGCGACTTCGCCGGTGTCGTCGCGGAGGTACGCGTCGTACGCGATCGTCCCGTCGGCGACGCGCTCGCGCATCGCCTCGAAAGAGTCATCGGGGTACTCGTCGGCGTCGTTCGGGTTGATCCCCACGACGGCCAGACCGTCGTACTCGGCCGCCAGATCGTTGAGGAGGTCGAACTTCGCCTTGGCGTACGGGCAGTGGTTACAGGTGAACACCACGAGCAGGGCGTCCGCCTCGAACGAGTCGAGCGTGTGCGTCTCGCCGTCGGTGCCCGGTAGCTCGAACGCCGGCGCGGCGTCGCCGCGGTCGAGCTCCGAGTCGGATTCCATCATGACCATACGCGTCCGTTCCGTCGCCGTCCCCAAAACCGTTCCGCGGGTGTCCTTCTCGACGATTCACCGATCCGCACTGACGCCCCTCGCCGCGATTGTGGCCGCGATGTGCGCGACGACGATCGGCCCCAGCAATACCCCCGCGACGACGCCGAGCGCGGCGAGCGCGAGGGACCACTTCCGGAGAAGCGCGGTCGCCGCCGGGGCCGACGCGATAGCCCCGAAAACGGTTAGTGCGACCACCGTCGTCCCCGGAACCGTCAGCGGCGACGGCGCGCTGCCGATCGCGGGTACGCGCCGGGAACGGTCCGGTCCCCGGGGATAGCGAGGCCGCTCCCGTTCGCTCGCCCGCCGTCGTCGCCGTCTCGGTGGGTCCCGTCGCCGCCCCGTCAGGTGTCGGCGCCCCTCTGCCGGATCGTCTCGAGATCGCATGGGGCGGGTGGCCGCGGCATCCGCCCTAAACCGTTCCCCGAGTCCGTCAGGAGCCGGTCGTTGCGTCTGCTCGAACCCGTCTCACGTCGCGTTCACCCACCGGCAGTTCACCCGCCGGCAGTTCACCCGCCGGCAGTTCACCACCGAATCGCGGGCTACCGGCGACTCGTGGCTTTTTGGTCTGTGACTCCGTACTCCGGGTATGTCCTCCCGGGAGCCGTCCTACCGAACGCTCCGACTGCTGTGTGCGAACGCGGTCGGGATGGCCGGGTTCGTGCTCGCGTTCGCGGTCGCTCGGGAGTTCGCGATCGCACTCGTCGCGGCCGCGATCATGGCGGCGATCGGGTACGCCGCGTCCAGCGCCGTCGTCGCGTACGCGTCGGCGTGACGAAGCGATCTGGCGTCGGAACAGAGATAGCCGTCACATCGAGACGTTTCTTTTTGACATCCTCCCGCGCCTGAAGACGCGGGAATCCCACGGTACCGTACCGCTGGATTGGGATATTAGGGTTTGCAGT
>NZ_JBLZNI010000029.1:0-15451 GCF_051194165.1 Halorubrum shenae
CCGTCCGTGCCATCGTTGGCGGTTGAATACTGTTGGTCGGCTTCATCCCCGCCCTGAAGGGCGAGGCTTTCGCCTCGAATTTTCCATAATGTTAAACTCTTTCGGGAGCGCCGATCTGGCTATCGCTCACAGGCTCACGTTGTCGGGAACGATCCGCACCGACTCTCCGGGCCGGAGGTCGAACGCGCTGTCGCCGCGCCCGTCGTTCACGTCGCACTCGACGTAGCCGTGACTCCCGACGGTGACGAGCCGATCGCCCTGATCGACCGCGCCGAACGTCTCGGCGACCGGGGTGAGTTCCTCGTTGATCCGGACCCAGTCGTGGCCGCGAATCAGCTCCCCCGGGACGTTCGTGACGACGTTCCCGAACCGGTCGATGGCGAGCACCTCGCCGTCGACGGCGACCGGGTCGCCGGCGTCGTCGCGCTCGACGGTCGGCTCGGGGAGGACGAGGTCGACCGGGTCCGCCGCCGGCGAGAGGTCGTCCATGGCGGCGAGCGTCTCGGAGACCTCTTCGGGCGTGGCATCGGCAGGGCCGTCGCCGAGCGCCGTCCGGATCCGGGCCGCGACCGGCGCGAACACGTCGCGCCCGTGGAACGTCGCGCTCGCGGGGTCGCCGGTGTCGACGACGAACGCCTCGATGTCCGGCTCTTCGGCTTCCGCCTCTTCGTCCTCCTCCCCCGCGAGCGCTCGGGCCGGCGGCATCGCGAGCCCGTTGTCCGGGGCGACGAGCACGTGCGAGCCGGCGCGGACGACGAGGGCGTCGCGGTCGGTGCCGACGCCGGGATCGATCACCGCACAGTGGACCGCCGGCGGGAACTCCGGGAGCACGAAGCGGAGCCAGAAGGCGGCCGCCCGCGGGTCCCCGCGCGGCAGGTCGTGGGCGACGTCGATCAGCTCGGCGTCGGTGTGGCGTCGGATCACGCCCTTCATCGCGGCGGGGTACGGCGAACCGAAGTCTGAGGTGAGCGTTATCATAGCCGATCGGCGGGACGGCTGGCTCTTAAAAGGCAGGAGAGCGGACGGCGGCTGATCGCGGGAGGCCCTCAAGCGTCGGACGGCTCGTCGCCTATCGAGTCGGTTTCGGCGATCCGGCGGATGCGCTCGACGCCGTCGACCTCGCGGATCACGTCGACGACGGCGTCGGGGACGAGATCGGTCCAGTCGCGGCCGTGGATCATGCGCTCGCGAAGCTCGGTCCCCTCTAGCACGTCGCGGCGGAACATCGGCGACTGGCGCACCTCGACGCCGGCCTCCTCGAACAGCCGGACGACGAGCGGGTTGTTCGAGTACGCCACGTCGAATCGGGGCGTCATGCTCTGCACGTGGCTCACCCACACGGAGTTGCGGTCGAGGTCCTCGATGGGGACGACGTAGGTGGTGGCGTCGAGCTCCTCGACGGCCTTCGTCACCATCATGACGCGCTCGCCGGCCGTGAACGGGTTCCGGGTGGTGTGGGAGTCCCCGGCCGAACCGATCCCGAGGACAAGTTCGTCGACCTCGGCCGCGATCTCCTCGACCATGTGCCGGTGACCGTTGTGAAACGGCTGATACCGCCCGATGTAGAACCCGCGCATGGATACACGTAGCGGGAGGCTCGTTTATAAACCTCGTGGGAGCCGTCGACGGGAGCTAACGGCTGTTTTAAGCCGTATCACGGCTGTTTTTCCAATCTCCCACGGATCCCTCGCGGGGAGAAAGTATATCAGTTGCCGACCCTTCCTTTTTGATAGCGAACCCCGATTCTATGAGCAACGAAAAGGACGCGAACGACCCGCCGACCGAGGACCCTGAAGCGCCGGACGACCCCGGCGATGAGGCCTCGGACCCGGCGGGGAACGGCGAGGACGCCCGCGACGACGGCGTGCGAGCGCCGCCGGACGAGGGCGTCGACGCGCCCGCCGATGCCGGCGACCCGCCCTCCGAGGAGGAGGCGACCGTCGACGAGCCCACCGAGTCCGACGAGGACTGGGACGATGGGATCGTCGTCGACGGCCCTGGGTCTGACGGCGCTGAGACGGGCCGCGAGGAAGCGAACGGCGCCACCCACGAGGGTGTCACCGAAGCGAACGAAGACGGCGACATCGACGAGCTCGGCAGCACCGTCGAGGTCGAGGGCGCCGAGATCGACGAGGATCCCGACAAAGACGACCTCCTCGGCGGGCTCAATATCGACACGACCGCCGAGCTCGAGATCCCCGACCGGCTCGTCGACCAAGTCATCGGGCAGGAACACGCCCGCGACGTGATCATCAAGGCGGCCAAGCAGCGCCGCCACGTGATGATGATCGGCTCGCCCGGGACCGGGAAGTCGATGCTCGCGAAGGCGATGTCCGAGCTGCTCCCGAAAGAGGAGCTGCAGGACGTCCTGGTCTACCACAACCCGGACGACGGCAACAAGCCGAAGGTCCGGACCGTCCCCGCCGGCAAGGGCGACCAGATCGTCGACGCGCACCGCGAGGAGGCGCGCAAGCGCAACCAGATGCGGTCGCTGCTGATGTGGATCATCATCGCCGTCGTGTTGGGCTACGCGCTCATCATCGTCGGTCAGATCCTCGTCGGCATCATCGCGGCCGGGGTCGTCTACCTCGTCTTCCGCTATCTGAACCGCGGCTCCGACGCGATGATCCCGAACCTGCTGGTGAACAACGGCGACACGAAGACGGCGCCGTTCCGCGACTCGACCGGCGCGCACGCCGGTGCGCTGCTCGGCGACGTCCGGCACGACCCGTTCCAGTCCGGCGGGATGGAGACGCCGAGCCACGACCGCGTCGAGGCCGGCGCCATCCACAAGGCGAACAAGGGCGTGCTGTTCATCGACGAGATCAACACGCTGGACATCCGCAGCCAGCAGCACCTCATGACGGCGATCCAAGAGGGCGAGTTCTCGATCACGGGCCAGTCCGAGCGCTCCTCGGGTGCGATGGTCCAGACCGAGCCCGTCCCGACCGACTTCGTCATGATCGCGGCCGGGAACCTCGACGCGATGGAGAACATGCACCCGGCGCTCCGGAGCCGTATCAAGGGGTACGGCTACGAGGTGTACATGGAGGACACTATCGAGGACACCCCGGATATGCGGCGGAAGTACGTCCGGTTCATCGCACAGGAGGTCGCGAAGGACGGCCGTCTACCGGAGTTCTCGGCGGAGGCGGTCGAGGAGATCATCCTCGAAGCCAAGCGCCGCTCCGGTCGGAAGGGCCACCTCACGCTGAAGATGCGAAACCTCGGCGGGATGGTCCGCGTCGCCGGCGACATCGCCCGCGGCGAGGACGCCGAACTGACCACCCGCGAACACGTGCTGTCCGCGAAGGGGCGCTCGCGCTCCATCGAACAGCAGCTCGCGGACGACTTCATCGAGCGCCGGAAGGACTACGAACTACAGGTCTCCGACGGCTACGTCGTCGGTCGCGTCAACGGCCTCGCCGTGATGGGCGAAGACTCCGGGATCATGCTCCCGGTGATGGCCGAAGTCGCGCCCTCGCAGGGACCCGGTGAGGTCATCGCGACCGGGCAGCTCAAGGAGATGGCCCAGGAGTCGGTGTCGAACGTCTCCGCGATCATCAAGAAGTTCTCCGACGAGAACATCTCGGAGATGGACATCCACATCCAGTTCGTGCAGGCGGGCCAACAGGGCGTCGACGGCGACTCCGCGTCCATCACGGTCGCGACAGCCGTTATCTCCGCGCTGGAGAACGTCGGCGTTGACCAGAGTCTCGCGATGACGGGCTCGCTGTCGGTTCGGGGCGACGTGCTCCCCGTCGGCGGCGTCACCCACAAGATCGAGGCGGCCGCGAAGGCCGGCTGTACTCGGGTCATCATCCCGCAGGCAAACGAGCAGGACGTGATGATCGAAGACGAGTACAAAGACAAGATCGAGGTCATCCCGGTCTCGCACATCAGCGAGGTCCTCGACATCGCCCTGGAGGGCGAAGCCGAGAAGGACTCGCTCGTCTCCCGGCTCAAGTCGATCACCGGCTCGGCGCTGAAGGAAGGCGGCGTTTCCGGTCCGTCGAGTCCGAGCCCGCAGTAGGTCGCCGTCTCCCTCCCCTTTTTATTCCGACGGATCGAACGCCGCACGATGAGCGGGAAACCAACCGTCGGCGAGTATATGACCCGCGACGTTGAGACCGTGAGCCCCGACGAAACGGTGAGAGCCGTCGCGCACCAGATGGCCGAAAGCGACGGTCACAACGGGTTCCCTGTCACGCAGGGCCGGACCGTCGAGGGATTCATCTCGGCCGCTGACCTTCTGCTTGCCGACGACGAGGCCCCTATCTTCACCGTGATGTCTAACGACCTCATCGTCGCGCATCCGGACATGAAGGTGACAGACGCGGCGCGCGTGATCCTCCGGTCCGGGATCCAACGGCTCCCGGTCGTCGACGACGCCGATAACCTCGTAGGGATCATCTCGAACACGGACGTGGTCCGTTCGCAGATCGAGCGCGCGACTCCGAGCAAGGTCGGCAAGCTGATGCGCACGCTCGAGCAGATCCACGGCGTCGGGCTCTCGGAGGAGCGCCGTGAGATACGCCTTACCAACCTCATTCCGACGCAGGCGCGGGTGTACGCCGACGAGCTCGAAGGCCGCCAGTACGAGTTAGAGCGCGGGCTCGCGGAGCCGCTCGTCGTCATCGACAACGACGGCACGCTTCACCTCGCCGACGGCCACCACCGCGTGATGGCGGCTCACGAGGCGGGTATCGAGATGATGGACGCGTACGTGATCGTCCCCGACCGCCCGCTGGATCTCGGCATGGCCAAGACCGCCAAGAAGGAGGGGCTCGACCATATTACCGACATCGAAATCGTCGATTACGCCCGTCATCCCCTCGTCGAGACCACGAAGCGGCTGCAGTGATCGCTTCAATAACTTCCGTCCTCACACCGACGACAGGTTTTTCAGACCTCGCAGCGAAACTGTAGGTATGAGATCCCGAATCAAAGGCGCGCTGTCCCGGGCAAAGTACGCGGCGATCGGGGCGGCGGTCGGCGCCGCCGTCGGCGGACTGATCAGCCGAAATGCGGCGAGTACTGGCGGCGCGCTCGGTGGACTTGCGGGCGCGACGGTCGCAGACCTCCGGAGCGGTGCCGGCGGCGTCTTCGCGGACTTCCGCTCCGATGGGAACGACGCGGACGCGGACGAGTCCGACGACTCGCCCGCGACGATCGAACTGGCCGACGAGTAGCGCGTCGGGTTCGGTTTCCGCTCAGGTTTCCGCTCAGTGTTCACCGCGTTGCTCCCGCCGCTTCGGGAACGCCTATTCGACCGGACGGAGTAGCCACCGGCAATGACCGACACCGACGACACCGCGGGCGCGGGCTGGTCCGCGAGCGGTTCGCCGACCGGCTCCGACGCTACGGGAGACGGGGCGACGCTCCGCGCCCGAATCGTCGGCGGCGAGGCCGACGAGCCACGCGACTGGCCTCCTCTCGCGGTCGACTCCGAGTTCGCGGACTCGCGCGACGACTACTACGACCGCCTCCACGAGGCGTCTGTGACAGCGACCCGGGAGGCGGTCCGCGAACGCGAGCGCGCCGACGATTAACAGCTCGTCCACGCGGTGCGGGCGATAGGAAACAAACCGAACGCAAATGCTCATATTATATATATGATTAAAATTGGGTGAGGAGGTATGTGTGCCTCTGACGCTTCGCTGGATACCATTTTGAGTGGTATCCAATTTCTAATGTGTTGGGCCGATTAGTAAGTGTTAATCCAATATATACACCTGTTTGCTATCGTCCACACATACATATCGGGTTCCACAGCAAACACAGATAACACTATGTCGACTGCCGCGTGGGATCACTAAAGCAGAGAAAGAAGTATCGCAAATAACAAAGTTAATATAATAGATGTGTAAAATAACAAACCAACAAACTCAATTAATCTCATATCCAAATATGTATCACGTTATTGAGCGATACAGCGCTCCAGACCACCAATACTGAAAGGTATGCTACGTTACTCCAGGTCTCAATATTTTGTCTCGATTGTGCAACTTCGGGAAGCAGGTATTCACCCAGGAAAAACAACAGCACTAGTGACACCGACGAGAGAAAGAATAGCCCGGGGATGACACCGAGAGTCTCGATACTAAGTACGACAATCGGATTGGCTTCTCGCAGTCCGATGCTCAGCCCATAGTACGTAAGGCTCGCATCTATAGCTCGTACTAAGACCAATCCGATGAGCAGCGGATATTTATTTTCTGCGAGTACTGCGATATTGCCGCTGGTAGCACAATTAGTGGGTGCCACGGCTCCTCGCACCATGTCAGAACTGCTCTACAGGTTGAGCCCCAATACGCTGGTCTCTGACCAGCATGTCGATCTGATAACCTGACTCAAGGCGCTGAAGTGTCGTGTCAGATTGCTTCTCTAACTCCCGTATTCTCTGGGTGAGATCGATGTATCGGCTATTATCTTCCAGTTCTGTTTTGTCGAGATTCGTTTCTAACGTGGCTTTTCTTGCGGCAAGCGAGAGTAGTTCTGTCACTGAAGCTTCGTATGTTAGAACCAACTCCGAAGCTTCCACAGCTTGGAGAAGCTTTCTTCGGTCAATCGGCTTGAGAAGGTAGTCGTCCACATCGATGACCGCTAGTTCCTCGGTTGGCTGAACAGCTGTCACCATAATCACCTGCTGGGTATCACTTCTTTCACGAATTGATTGCAGCACGTCTTTGCCAGAGAGTCCCGGCATGCGACGATCTAAAACGACGATATCGATGGACTCCTCAGCGACGATCTCCAATGCACCTTTTCCAGAATAGGCCACATGAACCTCGAACTGCTCCCGGAGCCAAATGCCAAACAAGTCGGCGAGATTTTCTTCGTCTTCAACGATTAGAACGGTACTGGAATGGCTCATCCGTTTTCACTCACACCTCCCGTTCGACGATCACACGTACCGTTGATGCGTACATGACGGTCACAAGTGCATCTTGAAAGAGAAACTCCACAGAAGGCATATGACTGGTCTTGTCGACTGTACGAGTTTTAAACAAGCCATCTAACTTGTCTGCATCTACGAATTCGAACACGGGAGGGGATCTACTGAGTTCCGGCCAGTCTTCGACGGCTTCCATGAGTGTCTCAGTAACCGCCTCCGAAACGCGAACAGGTCTATCAAATTCGCGTACAATTTGTGAATCCGTACTCCATCCCGTAGGTGCAGACTCCCAGTGGGGAGAGCTTTTGGCCATACATCTTGAATGTGTCCTATATTGATACGTCTTCTACCCACTAATATCGGGTTACAAAATTTAATACCTATATGGAAAGGTTCGATATTTACAGCAAGTTCTCCGAATATCCACGGGCAGAATAGTCTGAGTGCCTCAGAACGCGTTCCTGAGGCAAGTCACGGTTCCGTTGTATCCCCATAAAGAGTCGTAAGCAGATTAGACTCAGCAGCTCGAAGATGTTGGTTGAACGTTGACTGTGCGATATCGAGGGTTTTGGCAATCGACGTCGAATCTGCATCCCGCGGCCAATTAAAGTATCCTGCGTAGAGTGCTGTCTGCAAGACTTCTTCTTGCCGGGCGGTAAGAGCCCCATCAAGACGCGCTGAGAGGGAAGTATTGGTTTCTCCCCGCTCACTATCCAGTTTGGATAACAGGGTGAGATCGCTGTAGTCTTCTCGAAGTGAACTCAGATACCTCCCAACATCGACCGTGAACGGCACAGTTACTGACACAACCATCTCGTTGGACTCCGAAGCTTCGGTGATCTGATTTATTGCAACTCCTTGGTCGGTCAGTTTCTCGCAAAGGCTGCTATTCCGTATCGGAATTTTGCAGTGGATACCATTTCGAGAGTTGCTCAAAATAACTGTCTCTGGATCAAAACCAGCAGTTTCGAACGCCTCGGGAGTCACGTTTCCTCCAGTTAACCGTGCGAACAAGAGATTATGTGGACTATCAGTTAATACATTCAAAACTTCGAGATCCGTGTTCTCATCCGAAACAAGAGTTGCAAGACCAGTATCGTCCTTAAACTGAACCTTAAGGATTGTACCACCACCTGATAGAAGCGCCACCCTCTGGCGGAGTGCTGATATCCCGTGGCCTATTATCTGACCGAGTTCTGTGAGGGCTGTCACCTCTTCTTCAGCGAAGGCGTTCGGAAGTTTAGAATGGACTTCTAATACGCCGAGGATAGAAGACTCGCTCTGTAGCGGCACAGCCACGATCGAATTGACTCCATTTTTCAGTGCGTCTTGTTCCCACTCTGTTTCGGAGCGAGCGGTCATTAAGTCGCCCTCCACAACCGAATCTTCAATCCGGTATGCCCGTTCAGCAGGTGGCAATGTAGAGTTCCTCCGTTGGGTATTGTCATCCGCTGTATTGTCCTCAGCCCCCACTTTTTGATATGTGAGCGACTTTGTCTTGGCTCTGACCTCAATCGTATTCGTATTAATATCTTTTTTGCCGATCCAGGCCCCACTAACCAGATCCAGATGAGCTAGAGCATTACAGACCTCTTGCTCCAGTTCATCTCGCGTATTTGCACTGATAACCGTGGCACTTATCGACCGTATTAGTGTGTTGATGCGATCCAGTCGTGTCAGCCGTTCATTTTGCTCGTTTAAACGCTGATCTCGTTCCCGAAGGGCCGTTTCTTGTGCTGCCCGTTCGAATGAGCTTGCTGCGTTTGCTGCTAACGTTTTTGCCAATTTGTTCTTTCTTGAGGGAATCTCTGGCGTCGTGGTCATCCCCACCAACAGAACCCCCTTTTCTAGTGAGTAGAGTCGCCACGACGAGAACTCCTCTGTCAACCACTGGCGTGACCGAGTATCTGCAACGTCTTCGGGAGCCAACTGTTCCGTTCGAGTCACGTAGGTCGTCCAGACTGGTGTGTCTCCTTCAGAGATGGTGGGAAGTTCGATTTCAGCAACATCCTCCATAGATGAGTGGGCTATTGGGGCCAAGCGTCCCGTGTTCTCTTCTCGTGTATATATCGCGGCAAACTCGAATCCGAGTTCACCGACTGCGGCATTTGCCACAGTCTCGCCGATGCTACGTTCCGAGTCCGCTGTCATTAGATCGCGGGAAACCGCATGTAGGTCCTCTAGCTGTTGTTCATACGCGTACCTCTCTGTAATATTGTGGTAGTGTTCAATCCGCCCGCCTGCATAAAGACCAGTTTGAATTGGCCCGCTCCAATACTCCAACCACTGCTGCTCTTTTGAAGCCGTTTCAGGGATACGGACGATAGCTTCAACTTTGGAGTTCATATTCTCTAGAGAATGAGTTACGAGGTCAGACAGTGTTTGCTCCCCTGAGGTATATTCTTGGTAAGATTCAGAAGCAATTCGACTGTAGTCAGACCCTTGAATATCGTCTCTGTCAACTCCGAGTAATTCTTCCGTAGTTTCGTTTGCCCACACTACTTGGCCGTCGCGATCAACTACAACGACTCCTTCCTGTGATGTGTCTAATACGTCTTCAGTCAGTGACTGGTATTGCTGTTGTTCCCTGCGCTCTGCTGCTGTTCGTTGCAGGCGCTCAATAGCCACTCGAAAATCCTGATCTGGCAGGTTCTGGAGATATCGTTCGACTTTGTCTTCGAGTTCTGTGATTTGGTCCGTGAGTGACTGGTATTTCGGGCTCGTTTCGAGGGTATCTGCGTCCATAACGGCTTCCAAGGTCGATTGGCGTTCTATCAGCGAGAACAGTTCTTGCAGGTCCTCGTTATACTCCCCACGAGTGAGCATCTGTGAGATAACGTCTTCGAGGTCGGCAGCTTCAACGGGTTTTTCGAGATACGCATCGAACCCCATTTTGACAATATCGAAGTCCGGTGTCACCGCAGAGACGATAGCCACCTGACAGTTCGACTCATATTGTCTGAGTCGGGTGAGAACCTCTCCACCGGATAACCCGGGCATCATCCGATCCAGAAGGACGAGATCGACGGTCGAATCGAACGCTTCCAAGGCCTCTTCGCCAGAGTACGCAGTTTCGACAACATAGCGGTCTGCGAGCCACTCTGCATATAGCTCCGCTAAACTCTGGTCATCCTCAACGACCAGGATTTTTGTGTTTCCGTTTTGGGTCATAGTCTAAGACACGATACCCGGTTTTTGTGAGTCTTCTCGAGCCGGTTGGGTTGGGATTTCCAGCGTAATATCGCTCCCATCTTCCGATGTTTCGACCGAAATCGACCCACCGACACGAGTCACCAGCGCCCGCACCATCCACAGTCCGAGTCCCTGACCGTGACTGAGCGGCGTTTCTTCGCCGGTTTCAAGCAGACTTGTCTCCATCTCTGGGAGTCCAGGCCCGGTATCGGAAACGCAGATATCTACCCACCGTTTATCAGGTTTCGAGACACTGATCTGTACGGATGGCTGGCCGGTTTTATTCGCCGTGATGGCATTATCGACGAGCTCAGAGATGGCTTTGTCGAGACCATTCGGTACCTGGGATTCGGTATCGTGTTCAGTTGCGACAGTGACACTTGCAGTAGTATATTCTTCTTCTTTTTCTGTTCGAATATCCGCAATCATTTGTTCAACCGATCGGTAGGTAGACAGGTCACTCTCGCTTGTGAGAATCTTTTGCAGCTCTTGAGTCTTACTGGCCATTCTTTCCCACTTGTCAAGGATTTCCCGGATCGTCGCTGCCTGCTGTTCACGGGTGTCCGTATCTGTACTCGATTCAAGTAGCTCGACGTACCCTCTAAGCTTCGTCAGATCATTTCGGATATTGTGCCGCATAATCCGGTGTAAGACTTGGACGTGCTGTCGACGCTGTTCTTGAGCCGTGATATCCCGTGCCTCGAATACGAGGAAGCTAAGTTCTCCATGTTGGTTCGAAATCGGCTTAACCGAGAAGTCGAAGGTCGCGAGTCCATCAACACCTTCTGCTTCCACGTTGAACCGAACGAACGAACCCGAAGTTGCTTGACTAATTGCCTGTCTGATTTTATTTTGTACTTCAGACGAATGCGAAAATATTCCGCTCTCCCAGAGTGGCGTACCTCTGCTCTCGTCTACCTGCATCCCACCGAACTCCGTGAGGGGTTCGTTTGATTCGAGAATGTCACCGCTCTGGTCCAGTAGTCCCGTTAATTGGAACGTTTGATTGAATACGGATTCGAACTTTTTTGTCTGACTTTTAATCTCGGTGATATTGCGGATATATAACAAGAACCCACCAATTGCTTGGTCGTGGAATAGATTCCGTCCACGTGCCTCTACCGTGATCCACTCGTTGGCTCCAGTTTTTACTTGGAACTCTAGCTGAACGCTTGAGTCGGAGTCCTCAACGGCAGTGAAAAAGTCCTCCATTACACGGTCCCGGTCCTCAGGATGGATATGATCAAAGATGCTCTCTTGTTCTAGCTGAGTTGGATCATATCCGAGAACTCGTTCAGTAGAGCCACTAAGATAGGTGAAACACCCATCACGATCTAAGACGGACACGACGTCGACTGATTCCTCAACGAACCGCTCCGTCCTCCGCCGCTGTTGACGCCGGTTAGTGAGATCTCTGATGACCATCCCATACCCCAGAAACGCTTCTTCTTCAGTTTGAAGCGAGACGTATGAGACTTCAGCAGGAAACGACGATCCATTCTGACGGACACGTTGTCCTTCGTGAGTACTTTCTCCTGCGAGAGATGCCTGTGTTAATAGCCGATCAGCAATCTCACGCTTTTGCTCCTGTTCAGGGTGTAACTCCGCTACTGGCATACCGATCGCAGCTTCCTCGTCATATCCAAAAATGTCGGCTGCTCCGTCGTTCCAGCCGTCGATCTGTCCATCGTCATCGAGAAGTACGAAGGCGTATTCTTCGAGACTTTCTGAGAGAATATCAAACCGCTTCCGTTCCTGTTGAATCTGCCGAACCCGTTGTTTTTCCTCTGTTATGTCTGTTGCAATCGCGATAAGCTTCTCTTCACGTTCGTCATCGTGTCTCAGAATAGCATCTGTGTGCACCCATCGTGTTTGTCCGTCTGTATCAATGACCCTGAAATCCACAGATAAGCTATTAGTGTCACCAAGTTGGTCCAATAAATCACGAACACGGTCCCGATCTTCTGGCGCGACGATCTGCAAGAACTCTTCTTTGTTGTCCGGATCGTGGCCAAATAAATCGATAAGCGTTTGGTTGAATGACATTGTGCCCGTCTCGAAATTCCACTCTGCGATACCGGTGTCCGTTCCAGAAAGAACCAACTCGAGTTTCCGGTTTTGTTCTGCCAGGCTCCGAGTCCGTTGCCTCCGACCTGTTACGTCCTGCTGTATGCCAATAAACTTCGAAAGCGTCCCATCCGCATCAGTGACTGGCGTGACAGACAACCGATTCCAGTATTCACTCTCGTCTTTTCGGTAGTTTTTCAGCTCTACTGTCACCGGCTCACCGGCTGCAATCGCCTCCCGAAGCTTCGATATTTCCTCTGGGTCTGTCTCGGGTCCCTGAAGGAAACGTGGATTACGACCTAAGGCGTCGTCCTTCTCATAGCCGGTAATGTCAGTGAACCCTTTATTGACGTACTCGATCGGATTGTCCTCCTGCTGTGGGTCGGTAATCATGACTCCAACGTTCGAGGAATCGATCGCTTGCTCCTTGAGTTCGAGTTCACGTTGCCGTTCCTGTTTTGCAGTTTCATCGCGCACAGTACAGACGAGGGCGCCATCATCAACGATGGTCAGGGAGAGCTTGGCCGGAAACGTCGTTCCGTCCGGTCGGGATCCGGTTACTTCGCCCCGCCAGTGCCCCTCCGACTCAAGAACCGGGAAGGCTTCCGACTCAAGACGCTCCACTTCCTCTTCGTTATAGAGCATCCGCCAAGAGTTCCCGAGGAATTCGTCCGTCTCATCGAACCCATACATATCGACGTGTGTCTCGTCGATATAGGTGTATTCTCCATCTTCGAGAATGGCGAATCCGTCTTTCGCATCTTCGACGGCCTGCTGGAACGTCTCTAACTCGCGACGTCGTCGCTCACGGGGAGTAATATCACGGCTAGAAACGACGAGCGATTCGACTCCAGATTCCCCTGCCACGGGACGGATCGTACCCGTAATGAACCGAAGGTCACCGTCCTGATCCGGATGTTCAGCCTGGAAACTAACATACTCGCCAGCAGCCGCTCGTTCGATCCAGTCTTTTAGGTCTTCTTGTAGATCCGAGGAATGCGACCACCAGTCTCCTTCCCAGAACGGTTCCCCCAAGATATCGGATTTGTCGTTCGAAACGTAGTCTAGTGCTGTTTCATTGACCTCAATCGTCTCACCATCAGTTTCTAATAACCCCACCAGCATCTCGGGGTCTTCGAACACGGACTCGAAACGCCGCTCGTTTTTTTGGAGTTCCTCTTGGCGTTGATGCTTTTCAGACACGTCACGGACAACACAGACGATTCGATCGTCTTCCAAGCGTGTCAGAGATAGTTCGGTCGGAAATTCTCCCTTGCCTTCTGGAGATGCAGTTACAGTACCTCTCCACTCTCCATCGGACCAGAGGGCTGACATAGCTTCACTCTCGATACGTTCTACCTCAACGGAATCCGTATACAACTCACGCCAAGTCCGACCGAGTAACTCGCTTTCGTCCTCGAATTCGTACATCTCGGCATGTGTTTGATCAATATACGTGTACTCCTCGTCTTCCAAGATAGCGATCCCATCACTCGCACTCTCAATAGCGGACTTAAATGACTCCAGGCGACGCCGACGTTCCCGGTCTTCCGTCACGTCTCTCGCGACAGTATGCATATAGCCCGTCCCATCGCGCTCGATACGACTGTTCGAGAACTCTACATCGATTTTACTGTCGTCACTCCGAAGCAGTTTCGCTTCAGTGGTTACTGGTTCGCCGGCTAAAATTTCGTCGTGGTGGTCCTGATAGGCATGTAAGTCGACCTCTTCGTGAAGATCAGGGATGCGCATCGAGAGAAGTTCTTCTCGCTTGTACCCGGTCAACTCGCAAGCAGCCTGATTCACTCGGACGAAATTCGCATCTGAATCACTAATGAAAATGGCATCGTTTGAGTCTTCAAACAATGTGTGAGTCCAATCACGTTCCGCCTGTAACTGCTCCTGTCGTCGGATTCGTGAGATTGCCGCTTCAAGATTTGAAGCGACCAGTTTCGCTACTTCTGAGTCATTCTCCGTAAACACATCCACCTCAGTAGCTCCGACGCTCAAGACGCCGAAATCTGAGATTGGCACAAGAATTTCGCTTCGAATCGGGGTGTCTGAATTATACGTGCCGTCGGCCTCATGGACATCGTCGAACGCTTCCGGACGATTCTGTCTGTACACACGCCCGGCGAGAGAATCAAGTGGAAGGATAGGTGCATCGCCAATCACCTCTTGTGCCTCAGTTGATTCGACGATTGGGTGGAGTTCGTTTGCCTCCTCATCGGATTCCCAGATCGCCGAAAGAGGCGCATCAAAATTGAGTTCCAACATTCGGACGGCAACAATGGAGGCGTCCTCGACCGAACCCGTCTGGTTCAGTTCCGAGGACAACTCGAGAAGTCCCGCAGGTGTGTGTTTCGTGTACGCGTCTCCATCGCTCATAGCTACAAGTTCGATGTTCTACAGTATTATATCTTCGCTCAGAGAACCGTTTCATATCGGGTACTGTAAATTGAGTTCTATAGATATAGGGTACAGCTATTCACTGGTAAGAATCAATTGTGGTAGTAAGATGTCGACGGAAGCAGTTGAGATACTTGGGCAGAAATACAGCGTTGACATACTGCGGGCGGCCAATAAACCTCGATCAGTTAACTGGCTAAGTCAAGAGCTAGAGATCCCGATTGCTACTTGTTACAGACGTGTGAAGGAACTCTCTGAGAATATGTATTTAGAGGAGGTCACTGCAGACGAGAGCAGGGGCAGAACACAGTACTGTCGAACGGCGGATAGTATTGAGGTCAATCTCGCATCTGATCTATTAATTAGTGCCTCTCGGTCCTGGGAAACTCGAGAAGTAACAAGAGATACTATACCGTTAGATTCCGTTGCGCCCGATGACTTCTCCCAAGCGATTGATGTTGTCGAAGGCTACTTTGAGAGTTTGATCGACGATGTTGCTGTTCATGCACCTGTTTCTCGTCGGCAACTTGTGGCGGTGCTGGCACGAGCCCAGCTCTCGGGTCACCAACTCGCCAGCGACGGGCTCACCGACAACGGCGACATCGTCTATCAGTCGAACGACGAGACACTTTTTTGGCTTGACAGTGGCTTTTGGAACAATCTGTATGGGCTCCACCGCCTAGTCCCCGACGAGGGGCGGGCAGCAAGAGAAGTCCACCGTCGGCTCATTGAGACGGTCGGCGGCGACGTCGCCGACTACAATCGCGAGCGTGATCCGTTTATCCTCATCAAGCGGAGTTCAACTAACCGTTGACATCCTCCCCGCGCTGAAGCGCGAGGATTCCCACGGCACCGTACCGCTGGGTTGGGATATTGTGGTTTACG
>NZ_JBLZNI010000030.1:0-14119 GCF_051194165.1 Halorubrum shenae
AGTTGTTCTCTCAGGGACAACTAATGAGATTCAGCTTCATCCGTCTCAACCCGTCCGTGTCGTCTATCGATCTCATCGAGCATATCGAGCGTTTTTCGGATCGATGCCCGAACTGCGTCGCTTCGGTTGACGAACTTTCCCTCGTCACCGACGTGTTCGTCGAGATCATCAAGCAGTTCCTGGGGGATCTCGACGCTGACCTTCGGCATACGCTCATATTCGCAGAGGAATATCTTCATAGTGTCGCACAGCACACCGGGCTCGCTCGGAAGCCTCAGTACGCACGCTCCATAGCGATCAACAGGACCAACCACAACCCAACAGTTAGAACACGAGTCAGAGCCAACCGAGACTGACGAGTAGTCCGAGCAGCACGAGTGCGGCAAGCACGACTACGCCGCCGGTGAGCAGTGTATTCTCCATAGCTTTCTCGTAGAACGGCATCGCGTCGTATTGGTCTTGGAACGCGTCCCGATTCGTCTCGTCGTAGAAGTACTTCGTTTTGAGCGCGAACCGGTCGGTCACCGCACAGCCGGTACAGACTGGTGTTCCTTCCAACCGCTCGGATTTGATATGCGAGTCGCAGTTGATACTCCCACAGTTCGCACAAAATGTGTAGGTGGCGTCCGTCCCGGCGGTGTCACAGTGAACGCACCGGTGGATGCCGTCTTCACTGGTGACACGTGAGGGCCCGGCTGCGAAATATTCGTACGGATACGAGTATTCACCGAGGTCGGTCCTGTGCCGGACTTGTGGTAGATATACCGGTTCGATCGATTGGACGGACACGTCGGAGCGGTTCGGTTCGCAGGTTTTGGTGTACGTGACGTTGTTGTCGCCCGTGTAGGAGACGGTCGTCGTGTGGTGATCGCGGAGCCGTTCGACCGCCCACTCCTTGTACTCGGTCTGCGTCTGCCCGAACCGACGCTCCTCAATCGTGTCGAACTTGGTATCGAATTGATCCGTATCGAGGGTAACCGTCGCGTTGAGATTTTCCACCACGAGGTTCGACACGTCACCCGACGCGGTGCGTGGCTGGCCGCGCTCTGCGTGGACGACGAACCGAGACCGGTCGTTGATCCGATGAACCACGCCGACCGACGTCTCGAAGATCGCGTTCGTGTCCGCCGTTACGGCGACGACCGGGCGAAACGTGACTTCCGAGTACGGGTCGGGAATGTCTGCGGAATCGATGTTATCGATATCGCGGAACGCTGCCGTGACGGGGGCAGCCACTGCCGTCGCCGAATCGTACGGGCGGAGCGTCTCGTCGCACAGGATTTCGATCCGGCCGTTGTACAGACCCAACCCGATATCGTCAGCAATCTCACGGAGGTCTTCCCCGTCGATCAGTTCGATCGGATACGGATCATCATTTTCCCGCAGTCGCTCGGCGTACTCGATCGCTGGGCCAGTGAATCGGCCAGTCGTCGCCACCATGCCGCGCTTCGGCCCGTCGAACTCGAACGTCGCAATCGCCGAGTGAAGTTTCTGTACGACCGGCCGCCCCACCGTCCCGGTGTGCTTACACTCGACGACAACCCCGTGGCGCGTCCCGTCGACGACCTCTTCCATGAGGATGTCCCGCCCCTCATCGGCAGTCCGCTCGGCCTGTCGAACGTTCTCGTACCCGAGGTTCCGGAACACGTCCTCCATCACGTCCTCGAACTCGAACCCAGAGAGGTCGTCGAGAACCGGCATATGAGCTGTACGATACGTTAGCGCTTCCTGGTATATACCTTCCTTGCGAATCGCTAAGTGGACCGTAATTCAACGCGGTAGTTGTAACCGTTCAGCGCTGCTGAAGCCCTATTAATTCGACATCTACTGAAACATCAGGCCCAGATGAGACCAATGAGTCCGACGGCGATCATAGTGACCCCGACTGAGAGTATTAGTGCCTGCCGAGAACCGACCGCATCACGGAGGTACATATGTAGTATTGCTGGGGGCGCGACAAAACAATGCCGTCTGCTAGAGATACACAGCAGAGTGAAGTGCTCTTCGTCGCGTCTACAGTGTAGGGGCCTTGTTTAGACGCTCCTGATAGTGTGGGTTAGCGTCTGTATCAGCTGAACAGGATCCGTCTATGAGGGCATCTCTGTTCGGTTTAGTTCCTCGGGTAGCACCCGTTTCGTCCGATCTATACTGCGTCTAAACAAGGCCCAGTGTAGGTATTCAACAGCTTCGACGCCCGGGGCTTTCACGACGGCTTATCCCTTGCCGAAGTTCGGAACGTCCTTCGTGACTACTGACACGGCCTACACGCCTGTAGCCGAACTCATGGCGGACAGACGCAATCTCGCGCCCGGAGAAGTTCGTCCGGACGATTCACCGCTAATACACCGACCCTATTGTAACTCGATCCTGACGCCTTCTGCGGATTCAACAGAGCACTAATACCCCAAATATGATGGGAATTCCTCTGGCTTCAACCTGAGGGAGCTGTCATTCACAGCGTACCTGATAAAAAGATAGTTCGGCGTAACAGATTTACAAATGTTTTTTATATTGAATCGCCCTTCCCGGTATGCTATGCCATTTGATGGATTTCCGGGGTTCACAACGTGGGATCCGGAAGAAGACGATTTGACTGACCCGTGTTATGGAAAAGATCTCATATTGGGGTTCAAGCGTGATAATGATAGAATATACATATTAGATTCACCGGACCATGGGGTATACGCAGTATATAGTGACCTCCACACTCTACATAATGTTTATTACATGGATTCGTTACAAGTCCTCATCCCAATTGTCCCATCACTGTTGAATACCGACTGGGAAGTTGTAGACTATAATACTGAATTTGTTAGTGATCAATTCGATGCTCGATTACCAGATGCTGTGACTACCTTAGAAGGATGAAAGCAGCCGTCTCTGTAGACTGCTGCTACAGGTAAGATGGAGGTCGTGTCTCGATTCTCAGTGGATGAAACGATTCGGTGGAAATTTACCACCGATACAAATAACGCGTCTATTCTGAAACAGTCGGTTACTGAAGAGTACGAATTGATCGCTGAGAATTCTCTCAGTTTGAGACGAACCGACTACGCACTCGCGGGGGCGCTGTCAGCATCACCGTTATCGATGAGCGGGTAGTCGATGTGGACTTCGATGCGGTCGAATGGGACGACCGGTTGTATCGCGCCGCTGGGGCCGCCCTCTTCGAGCGTAAGGATACCAAGTACTTCCAACTGCTTTAGTTCAGAGTGGACGTCGGATACGTCTCGCTCGACGAGTCGCGCCGCTTCGCGCATACTTTCGGGAGCTTTCTCGGCGATTGCTCGGATGAGCTCCAAGCGGAGCGGGGTGAGACTGTCGACGAAGTCGTCGTAGGTTCCGAACTGGAGCGTCGCCTTTCCGTCCTGGTCGTCGAGATCGTCGTCCTCGACGTCTTGGACGAACTGGAGTGCGTCCTCATGGAGCTGTTCTCGGTCGCCGACGGTGATGTGGAGTGTGGTCATGGTCGGGCTGGTGGTGTTCGATCAGTGTGGTCGGGGTGGGTCGCCGCCGACAGCGTCCCAGTACTCGTCCGCACTCGCCCAGAACTCGACGAGCAACTCTTCCATCCCAGGGAACTCGACGCCGTCGAGATCGCCAGCTGCGGTGTGATGCTCGTGCCCCTTCGTGCCCTCGTGGGAGTTGTCGAACCGGACGAGCGTGAGATCGTTGATGGTGCCCAGATAGAGCGTGTACTTCTACCCCGGGGGGTACGTTTCGGTGTCGCCAGTCGGTCGAAGCACAACGTTCTCGACGAGGTCGGCTTCGACGTGCGTGTACTGGAGGGCGGCTCTGAGGGCATCGCTTACGTGTTGGGACACCTCTCAACGCGATAAGCGTTGGGCAGAAGTCCAACACCGAGCAGAAACGCCGCTCGTCGGCAATATCCTCAGTGGATGATTCGATGCTCGTTCTCTGTGGATCAAGTATCAGTACGATGGAGTTGGAAGTACTCGGCCACGAGAGCCCTCTCGATGGTCGTGAACCGCCTCGGGGTCAAACTCCGAGGCACTCGGCCTGCTCCGCCTGTAGAAGTCGTGGCTCACCAGCTCTGTTGGAATACTCAGTATGTGACAGTTCACACCCCCTAATCGCTCGGTACCTGGGTCAGTACTGTTCGACCAAGTGGACGAAACTATTGGCACGCCAGTATGAGGTGAGCATACTATCGGTATGCTCCCCGGTCTCTGGGTCTTTAGCTTTCGCGGGGAGGTTTAGTGTGTGGATTCCTGCGAGTCCATCGCCGAGTACTGGGCTTCCGCTTAACCCCTCATAATCACTATCAACACCAGGTTCACCGCTAACGTAGGTGACAGCGACGTTTTTAATATTATCAATTTGTAACTTTTCTGGAGAGACTGGCCCCTCTGTCGAGAGTTTGTATGGCCCACTTATCTGTTCGGCGTAGGCATCGGTGTCGTACTCGTCGAATGTCGGGAACGAGTCGGCCGGAAATCCAATAGTATCGAACGTTTGTGATTTTGGATGGGTATCGTCGATATCATCGGGCCCAAAGACAGTATATCCATAATTTGTTGGGTCAAACGGTAATGGGATAGCGATGACATCGAGACGTAAGTCGATAGTGGCATACGGGATGTCCGAGGACCGAATAGTTTCAACATCGAATGTGTCGTCAGATCGGAGGTAGATGTCAATCTTACCGTGGGTGTTGGGCATCTCGAAACCCATCTCGAGATCGCCAGTTTCCAGTTGCGACCCACTCGTCGGGGCTACATTGTGGCGAGCAGTTATGAGATGTGTCTCGTGCATTTCAAAAAAGAAGCCGGTGGCTCTCATATAGTTCCCAAGGACTATCGGGCAACTCACTCGCGGGTCGATTTCTACAGGTTGTAGCGGTGTCATGCGTACTAGCTACAACGGGGTAGTGTGGTGTTTGTACCGAGAACATCGTAATCTGATTCCGATTACGAAAAAGCGGGATATTTTATATAGATCTGTTTGTGTACTCTAATTCGGATGAGGACTTCACCAGATCGTGACCGGGGCATTCTGACACGAGACGACCGCGACTACCTGACCGGCCGAAAAAATCTGACAGACGGCAGTGAACGGAACACCCGACAACGGATCCGAGACCGTACTCGAAACGCGCTGTACGATTTAGAATATCTCACGACGGAGCTTGAGGACCGGGATGTGACACAGCTTGTGGTTGACAATGGTGAGCAGGACAAAGCAATCTTCGACGCTACAGAAGACCTGATAGCGTTCGCGTTTCGACTCTGTCAACGACTTCCCGACTCAACAGACCACTCGACGGATGAGTTATTTCGAACGCTGATGTATGATGGCATCGAAAAATCGCTTGCTGACGACCATCAGATCCTTGATTTTGATCTTGATCTCAAATACGGCGACCCAGGTCTTGCAGAGGCAGAGATCCTAGAGAGCCTACACAAAGGCAAACCTCTGTCGCTGTCGCAGCTCCGTGAAGCGGTCAACAATGGATATCTTGATGATTCCTACATTTTCAGACCGCTTGACGGCAATGGGTTTCCGAAAAACGTTGATCCCAAGGAGGAACTATCCCACGACGATTACAGATGGTGACCGCCAGACTACGAGAACTCCGGCCGCTCAGCGTACGCAATCGGATCGCGTGACTCCCAGCATTCCGAAACGCCTCAAGCCGGAACGCACACGCATCACACGTCCCGCACGCCAGCTCCTCCTCCCAATCTCAATCATCTCCTGAAACACGTCGTAAAAGGCCGAGGGGCAATAGGATATCTGGGGAAGTGGTCCGAGTGTGCGCGAATAAACGGCCGACGAGTCGGTGTCGAGCTGAGCGTCAGCGGTGCTCGTCGATCCACTCACACCACGCGTGGAAGTCGTCGGCTCCGCACTGATCAGCGATCGATTGGAGCGTTCCGGTCGGAATCTCATCTTCTGACGCCATAGGAACAGTCACGATCCGGACCTCGTCCGTGTCTGGTGACTCGTACCGCATCTTCAGGTGACTACCGACACGACCGACACGCTTGTAACCGAACTCATGAAGAACAGACGCAATCTCACGCCCGGAGAAGTTCGTCCGGACCATTCACCGCATGAATTCGGGCAGGTCCTTGTCACCGGGCTCCGTATCCTCGAGACCCCACTCTTCGAGATCCTCATCGGTGACGGGTTCACCGCCGCCTTCGTGAAGTTCGATCGCCTCCGCAAGCATCCGGAGCGCTTCCGCTTTCGTCTCGCCGAAGGAGGCGACACCGGTCTCGATATCTCTCGCGGTGATCGAGCCGTCATCCTCGTGAATGAACTCGACGCCTTCCCCGTTGGATGCGTCGTGTGTCGCACTCGCCATACTCCTCTTTCGCGGACCGCTCGAATAAGCGTTCTGTCGGATGCGACTGAGAGCCACTACAAAAGCAGAACACGGACTAATCAATAAATTACGAGAACTCCGGCCGCTCAGCGTACGCGATCGGATCACGCGACCCGGCGTTCCGGTACGCTTCGAGCCGGAACGCACAGGCATCACACGTCCAACACGCTGGCTCCTCATCGCGGTAACACGACCACGTCAGGTCGTACGGCACGCCGAGTTCTAACCCCCGCTCCGCGATTTCCGTTTTCGACCACTCGACGAACGGCGCTTTCAACTCGATCTCTGTCTCCGGTTTCGACGTCGATCACATTCTGAAAGGCGTCGAAAAAGTCGGGTAGCAGTCAGGGTACCCAGAGAAAGCCTCGGAATGCGCTGCCAATTCACAGCCAGTTTCTGGTCACATGTTCGAGCCTCACATTGAGCTGATCTACTCGCCTCGACGGTTTTTTTTGGCCTGTAGGTAGCGCTCCAAGGATCTCACGAGTATTGATCGGGACGGTTTCGAGGTGTCACCGGGAGTTATGATTCATCGTTCGCGTATTGGTAGGTGGGACGGACATCCTTGAGAAGTTCCTCGACGATTTCCCAGAGGATCAGAGAGGGAGTTTCGTGTTCGAATGTGATCCCCCATCGGTCCTCAGTTGTGGCGGTTGAGTACTGAAAATGCGCCTGCCCGAGATCGGGATGGTCCTCGTCTTGGTGCCAGCCGGCGTGAAAGCCCGTGTTCGAGTCAGTATAGTTGACACGGAACCAATCGTCTGGGTCCTGTCGATACCACTTGACAGTCAGTTCCGGCGACTTAGGGCCTGTCGGGGGATCAAGACGAGCCGGATCGAAAATTGCTCGCAGCTGCGTGGCCTCGATATCATCCGGAACGAACTCGACCGTCGAAATCTGTGGCACACGATCGAGGACATCCCGTTTTAGCTGAGCATAGAGGTTCGCGTTCGGATCACCACCGGGATGGGGAACAGACATCCGTTAGCTGTTGGCCTCGGCAGGCTCTGTCTTCGGGGCGAGGAAGTCCCATTCGCGGATAGCGAAGCCGACGATCCGGATACGTCGCTGAAGGTGCTCCCACTCACGGGCGATCTCGCGGCGACGGTCTTCCTCGTCAGCGTCAAGAGACTCGTCAGCGAGCGTTCCGCGAAGCTGGTTCGGTGACTCAACGCCGAATTCGTCCTCCCAGTCACGGATCTGCGTCTTCATCTCGGCGAGACGGTCCGTGAGCTCCTCGACAGTATGTCCGCTATCTCGAAGCCGCATCGCCTCCTGCATCGCTTGGCGGCGATAATCAGGGTAGTACGTCGTGTGAGTACCGCTTTCGTCACGATGGAGAATACCATCGTCGACGAGGCGTTCAAGCACGCGTTTGGTTGGCTCGTGTGACCAGTCCGCTTCGGAAGCGACCCAGTTGGCCGTCCGCGGCTCCGACAGCTGTCTGGCGGTCATCCGCACACGATCTTCACCCGTCGTTTGGCGTTCCATCAGACCCTTCGGATTCGATTCGTCTCCGGTCATACCACACCGTTCGGACTGTGTCTTAATATAGGTTGAGACTATTTGTTCTATATCGAACCAGCTCGTGGGATGCGAGAATTCCACGACGACGACATCCCGACGCTGCCACTGAGTAGGAACTTTGAGGGCGATAAGCGGAGAGTGGAGAGTCATGAGTCCGACCGTCCAAGAACTTCAAAACGCGATTCGAGCGGCGACGGGCCGCTTCGAACGGGAAATCAAGGCGTCGTTCACGAAGGAGGAGCTACAAGCTATTTGTGAGGCACTCGGAGTCGATGGCAGCGAGGCGGGGCAATCTTCAACACCGCAGATGCGCCGACTCATCCGGGCGCACGTCGGCATCGCAGAGTCGCCCGAGGCGGCCGACGACTCCACCTTCCGGAAGGCCGATCTCCAAGCGATCGCTGACGGAGTTGGGGCGTCGTTCGAGTCGTAGTCATCGATCGCCCGATCAAGCTGGCTACTGTAGTTCCCGACCCGACTCCTCGAATGAGGTTGCCTTTTCTTGACCGACCCGCGCCCTGTATCTTGTACCGTTACCAGAACATTTCCCTAAATTGGTAGAAATATCAACGGCCAATTCGCACTCTTCAGCGACGAGCAGTTCGGACAATGATCTGTCTGAAGAATACTGAGGTATCCCGAACGCGGCAGTCTACTCTGAAATCTGAAAGCGCTCTATCTCATCTGATCCACAGTTGGGACACTCATCTGCGCCCGACGCAAGATTCTCACCGCACTGGCGGCACTCCACGACTACCTCTGTCCCGTCACCAGGCAGTAGCCGAGTAAGTACTGTGCGGACACTCATGGGTTCCGACGTTTTGGTGGCTGTGAGTTAATGCTACTGGTGATCTGTGTTCTCCGGAAATACTGTGCGTTCGACCCGCAAAGCCGCCAAAGGCTTAGGTTCTCTCCCGAGTGAAATTCATTTGGAAGGAACGCTGTCACACGCTCCTTCCCCCCTTTCCATGAACGCTGACGAATCCTCCCTCGGTCGGTGCCCGGAATGTGGTGCGGAGATCTCGGAAGCGTGGATTCTTGTTGAGTACGAGAAAAACGACGGCACCGAGGGCGTGTGGACCGAGTGTCCGACGTGTGAGGACGTTGTATCCCCGGAGTAGTCGCAGACAGCAGAATAAAGTGCTCTTCATCGCGTCTACAGTGTAAGGTATTCAAATGGAGATTTCAGAGGAACTTCAGTGTCTGTTCTCGGGCAAGGTCGAAGAGCATGATGGGTCATATGTGGTTGAGGTACCGGAGCAAGAGCTCCGTCTTGGGGGGCTACAGGCAGACGAGACGTACCGTGTGGCTGTTCTCCCGGCACCTGCGACCAACGAGGCAAACAACACTGACGCTACTCCGGAGCCCGAGCGAGCGCAACAGACGCCTCCTGTTGAGGAGGGCGAACAACGTACCGTCGAAATCGAAGACATTGGCGACCAAGGCGATGGTATCACCCGTGTTGAGCGCGGGTTCGTCGTTATTGTTCCCGACACTAAACAGACCGAGCGTGTTACTATCGAGATTACCGATGTACGCGAGAATGTCGCCTTCGCAGAAGTTGTCGAGCGCGTCAGTTACTACAAGTAGTCTGAAGCGTTCATGCTCTTTGTCGGTGGACGGGACAGCGTAACCGATACGCGCACTTCAGCAACGAACTGTTTCACACGGTATTGTGTCTGATGAGTAGGATTTCACAGCGCCACAGAGCCTCTAATCTCGATTACGATGGGCCAATCAGTTGTCGCGGTCGATATACTGACGTTCCCACTCAACCCGTGCCTCAATCTCTCTGGTCCCTCGACGAGTGGTCGTGTACTCGTTGGTTCGTCGATCGCGCTGGCTCTTCTCAATGAGTCCCTTCTCGACAAGTGTGTCGAGATTCGGATACAATCTGCCGTGGTGGATTTCTTTTTCATAGTAGCCCTCGAGTTCGTCTTTGATTGCGAGTCCGTGTGGGTCATCGAGGCCGGCAACTACGTACAGCAGATCTCGCTGAAACCCAGTGAGGTCATACATATCTCAATAATATTTTTCCATGTTTTGAAATACTATTGATTTTGGAATAGTGGGCTCTCTCCTCCTGTGTTCTCTCTACATTTCGAACATATTTGAAAGTTGATGGGGACTCTCGCAGTCAGTTCGTAATCTCGATTTCTCAGTGTATTCTGCTATTGAACGAGTTCAAACGTGTAGTAATCAGCAGTCATGGAGACTCCGGTCGCTCAGTACATGCGATCAGATTGTGTGACCCAGCGCTCCGGAACGTTTCAATCCGGAACGCGCACGCATCAGACATCCCATACGACGGTTCCTCGTCCCAGTAGCACGACCACGTAATATCGTACAGCACGCCAAAAGACTCCTTATTTCGTGTTAGATTCCGCTTCGATTTTCTTAATAAACTCCTCGCCATCTAGGTCGAGGACGAGAGGAAACTTTCGACCAATCCCTTTCTGCCCTCCTTGGACATTGTACTCGTCGGTGAATTCTCGATTGACGCGGTACCACGGTGCTTGGTCGATCCGCTCGCTGATTTTCACAGGTTGGTCAAGTTTCGCACTCGGTGTACGTCCTTCGACAATCACGATATCATCGTGTTTTGGCGTTCCTGCTGCTTCTAATCGCTTTGTATGCGCGTTCTCGGGGAACTCCTGCAGCGCTTCATGATACTCTTCTCCATCTAGCTTGGAGAGATCATGAACCGCCTCTACGGTCATGTACCCATACAGAAATCGGTTGACGTTTGAGTCAGTCTCGTTCTCTTTGACGCCCGTGTAAAAACCGAGAACGTCTGTCTCCTCAGATGATCCGAAGTTGTCGATGAGCGTACTTCCTTTCCCACCGCCGCCACGCCGATCCCCGAATGTCATCGCTTCGAAGTTGGGGTCGTGATGAACCTGATGCGACTCGATCTCAACAGAGTCGTCGATCCAATCACTATCGCTTCCTTTGGGGCTGAGCGCTGTCACATAGTTGGCTGCGGTGCCACCTCGGTGGTCGAGGTCGAAAGTTCCGTACGTCAGGGTCTCGCTCGTGGGATATGATTCCGGAATCGGAATGTAATCGAAGTATCCCTCTTCAGTGAGTTGTAGCTTAGGCCTAAGATGCTCCGAATCGGCTCCAACACCGACGAGGACAACAGCCATCAGACGATCTCTTGAAGAGAATCGACTATCGTATCTCCGCTCCGATCATCGTCATATGCGCGAGTGCCCTGCCCGCCACCGTATCGGTCTGGCCCATTTCCGAGGGTCCAATACAATGCTGGCTCGTTCCAACTTACCCAATTGGCGGGCGTGGACACAAATTTGAGGCGGTTGGGGTTGAGGTCCTCGTGATACACGTGGTCGTATTCCTGGTTGACTGTTTCCGAGCACCCACAAGAGGAAGTCCCAGACCCAGAAACGTGGTCATGCTCCGGATAGGGTGCATCTGTTCCAACGACTTCTCCATCTTCAACCACCGCGTGGCAATCTCCGTACTTTCGTGCCCAAGCAGAATCATCGTCTGGGTCGGTTGAGATTCGTGGTTTCCACACAGATTCTTCTTGCTCAATTAGGAATCGACCATAGTCTTCCATGTCTCGAAAGGCATGCGTGACTAAGGCGACATTTACGAGCCATCGATGCTTCGTCTCTGCCCCCTTGGGTTTGTCTGAGCCGCCTTTCCCCGCAGTAGTGAATATGAATAGCGGTTGTGTCGGTCGGAGTACTCCGGACTCATGTTCTTCAAAATAGTCGAAGAAGTGCTCTTGACGCATGTCGTGCTTACAACAAGCAAGCGACCAGAATCCACCACCGTACGCTGGCGAACTAGCTGTCTGTACGTGGCCGCTGTCTCGCGTGTAGTTGATCGACGATGCAGGATAGATTCTCCCATTCACTGGCGACTTCTTGAAGGAGTCAAGCTCGCTGTCGAGGTTCTCAACCAATCCGTCTAGATGCTCTACTAGTTCTTCCCGCGTAGTGATGACTTCTTCTTGCCCGTGATTTGGTATTTGCTGTGACATATAGTGGGAATCATGTCCCTATAATAAAAAGTTCATTTCTGATAAAATAAACAATTGTACTGTCTTCGGATCCAACTTCCATACGGTGTTATCTCATCATCAGAACTATAGCAATATTGGCGACACGCCAGCAAATGATTTCTAAGGAGTACGTATCACGGCCTACAAATTGTATTGGCTACCGGTTATACGACAAAAGTACGGCTGAAACAGCAATTCCGACTGTGAATCCGATTCCGTGAGCAAAGATATTCACGAATGAATTACCGACCACAACCTCCGCAGGGAACATCTGAAGCGTCAAGATAGCCAGAACCACTACAATGAGACTGCTTCCGGCGATTTGAAATAGGAGTTGCTCGCGTGAACGAGTCTGAACCAATATGTCCCAGTTACGGTGATACAGGATGGGAACGGCTTGGATACAAATTCCAAAGACTACCAAGCCAGCAACGATTGGACGGAGTGTCCTCGCATACACAGTATCAATAAGCAACAGCAGTATGAGGATGAGTCCGACACCGACAACCTGCGCAAGCTGCGTCGTATGTGCTTCCCGAATGGCGGCTGTAAAACTGATGAGTAAGAATCCAACGAACGCGGCTACCACACCGGAAAACCCACGGGCGACACCGTCAATCTCCGGGAGATATGTACCGTACAGTAGCACGTTTGCGCTATTGACAACGAACGGCGTGATAATTAGGAGTCCAAGTGTTGTCTGCCAAAACCACTGGCGGCGCTCAAGATACAGACACAGCCAGTACACGTAACCCACTGCTAACAGGTATCCTGTGAGATTTCCTTGGAGATGGTCGAAGCTGGCATGCGTGTACGCAGCCGTCAGTAGCGTGTACCATTGCGGATCAGCCGGTCGAAGTGCCAGTTGGTCTTGGAGAGACGATGGGACGAGTACGTGAACCGTGGTGAGTACCGCTACGATGCTTGCGACGAGAAGCAGGTCTACGGCATGCTGCTTACCGATCGGTGAGGTGATGGACCGCATTATTCACCCTCCACAGCTACAGCGAGAAGCGCGAACACAATTAGTAGCGCAAGGACTGTCGCTGCTACCGGATAGATCGTGGGCGTTGATGCCAACCCTGTCTGAATATCAATAGCTGCGGCAGTCAAGGGTCCAACTACGATGAGGACAACTATTCCTCTAAGAATCATTCGAGGCTCGACCATGCCTCGGTCAGCTAGTGGACCGTGTGGTTCCGGACCAGTACGATTTGTACAGTGCTTGGGATTGGATCTACGCATAGGCAATTCATTCCACAGCCCACAGAAACATATAAATAGAAGATAGTTCATACGAAAAACACGTTGTGACACCAATCACAGCCCGAAATTGTGCCTGTGATTGCCAGCACGACCCCTCGCAGTCTGGTGATTCTCGATGAGATCAAAACAAGAGCTTCTAGACGCCTACGATGGCCCAAATCAAGGGACAAAACGAGAAGTTATCAGATACTTGTACGATAATCCCGAAGTAGAGCACGAACCGCAGACCGTATTTAATATGGTCCACGATGACTGTCCCGCAAACACTACAGACACAGTCGCTAATCAGCTCTCAGCGCTAGCAACTGAACACGACACCATTGAGCATCAAACACGGTCATTCTATCAATGGACCGGTGACGGTCGTCGACGCCCCAATCGGCGGCTTCGCTCTACCGTTGAAGCAGGACGAGAATGGGTGGGTTCGCTCGGATTCTCCTACGGAACAGGCATTCTTGCGTTCGTGACTTGGACTATCGGAATTCTATGTGCACTCGTCAGTCTCATTCCACTGTTTACCTCCGTACAACCACTCGGTCAGGATTTTATCATCTGGTTCTTTTGGGCAGGATTGATGACCATCCTCGGTTCGACAGCAGTGATGGTATGGGTACCACTCTATCTACTTGACGTGCGGACCGCGTAGACAGTGAACCCATATTGCCGAAACGGGGTCAAAATGTGCCCCCTGTAGAGAATCTCAACAATGCCGCCAGTGGTGAACATACTACTCAGTAGAGACGGTCGTAGTGTATACCGATTCATCACCGCGAGATCATCTCTGAGCGTGGGATCTGCTAAATCAATCTTCGAGACACTGACACGCAGCGTCCGACCGGAACTTCAGGCGCACTCAAATCGAATCGTCTAGGAGGTTACTCTGTGAGTGTCACCTCCGCTGCGTATTGCATATCCGGGGTTTGAGGGTCGCGGTGTTGGAC
>NZ_JBLZNI010000031.1:0-10701 GCF_051194165.1 Halorubrum shenae
CGTAATGATGGCGTCGGTCAGCGTGTGGTAGTAGTGTGTCTCACGATCAGAGAGCTTCCGACGTGCCCACATCGACTTCTCTGACGGGCCGTTCTCTCCCTCAGTGTCGTACTCAGCTCTGGTGAAGTAGTGTTTGTCTTCTTTGAGCGAGTTTCCGGGGTACAACACGTATTCGTCGGGGAAGGCGATCGTGGCGATATTTGTAATTCCGAGGTCGATCCCCGCAACACCGTCGCCTGCTGTGTCGGCAGATTCGAGCTCGACTTTACAGACGAAGTGGAGTTCCCATTCGTCACCGTTCCAGACGGCACGAACGTTCTGTACGCTGTTGACTTCCGAGAGATCAACATCAGGTCGAGTCTGGTACTCGCAAAGCAGGAAGTCTGAGAAGTGTTCTTTCAGATTCGAGCCTTTCGAGAGTCGGACCCGGTTGTTCTCAGGGTCGTGTTTGAACCCGTCTTCTTTGAACGTCACTGTAGAACGTGGTCGGCTGTCGCCGTGTTTGCGGTAGCCGGGTGGATTCGCCTCACTGAACTTGTGTCGCAGATCGAACCATGACTGGAAAGCGTCAGAAAGTTCTTCAATGACCTTCTGACTGGATTGTGCGTTCAAATCTTTCCAGCACGACTGATTCTTCATGTACGATTTCAGCACACTACCGTTTGGGATCTCACCGGTTGCGTCCCAGATACGGTCGGCTGTCCATCGTGCGACGTTCCAGATTTTCGAGGCAGAGTCTCCGAGCGAATCAAGGCCATCGCAAACCTGTTGGTGGTTCTGGATGGAACCAACGTAGGTGCGTGTGGCCTTAATCGCCATACATAGCCTATGTAAATACACTTAGTTAATGGTGTGGATTAGCGTGGAATATCCAGCCTGCAATCGGTGAGAGACTGTGTCAACGTTGTCGGATTCACTCCCGGCGTAAACGCCGGGATTCTCTCCTCGTAGAAAGATAGGCCGAACCTATTCCCGGCCGCCGCCCGAACCCCGATCCGATGAAGGTGGGGCTCATCTCCGATGTCCACGCGAACCTGCCCGCGCTCGAAACCGTCCTCGACGACATGCCGGCCGTCGACCGGATCGTCTGCGTCGGTGACGTGATCGGATACAACCCGTGGCCGGCCGAGTGCGTCGAGCGCGTGCGCGAGGTCGCGACCATAACCGTCCGGGGCAACCACGACCGCACCGTGGAGACGCCCGAGAAGTACCGAGCCAACCACATGGCCGAGGCCGGCCTCGAACACGCGAAGGAGTCGCTGTCGGCCGACCAGCTCGCGTGGCTCGACGGGCTCCCGCGCGCCGAGACGTTCGCGGGCGGTCGGTACCTCCTCGTTCACTCCCACCCCGCGGCCGAGCGCGAGGACGCGTACGTCTACCCGGAAGAGTTCCCGAACCTCGACCGGCACATGGGCGAGTACGACGGGATCGCCCTCGGCCACACCCACGTGCAGGGGAAGCGGTCGGTCGCGGGCGGAGTCGTGGTCAATCCGGGGAGCGTCGGCCAGCCGCGCGACGGCGACCCGAAGGCGGGGTACGCCGTGCTCGACACCCAGACCGAGGAGGTCGACCTGCGGCGCGTCGCGTACGACATCGATCGCGTGAGCGAGGCGATCGCCGACGCCGGCCTCCCCGAGCGAACGGCCGCACGGCTTTATAAGGGCGAGTGACTGGGCGTCAGGCCGGCCTCACCGACGACCGTCTCACGGCCAGACGCCCGTGACGAACAGCACGTTCCGCACCGCAGTCGCGATCGACAGGACGCCGACGCCGGCGCACATCAGCGTCGCGACGAGCCGGCGGGTCCCGCCCGCGACCGCGACGGGAATTCCGATGAGGACCATTCCGGCGGCCTTGGTGAGGAGCATCCCGGGGACGAGCCCGAACGCCGCGATGAACGCGCTACCGACCGGCGACCCCTCGATGTACTGCCCGCCGGAGAGAGCGAGATAGGTCGAGGCGATGTCGGCGGCGGCGCCGACGAGGAAGAGCCCGACGGCGGCGACGAGATGCGAGGGCACTGCCACTCAGGACGCAACGGACCGATATAAGCTTCCGGGAGACGGCGGCACCGATGAAAACGCCCGACGGAATCTCGGGTGGACACCTGGTCGAACGGACACGGGGTGGTCGCGGCGCGCGCACAGCACGACTTCATTTAAACCGCCGCAACGCGTGTGATCCGACAATGAGTTCGTCCGAGGACGAGTACGAGATCGCGGTTGTCGGCGGCGGGCCGGCTGGACTGACGACCGCCCTGTACGGCGCCCGACTGGGTCACGAGACGGTGCTGATCGACCGCGGCGGGGGGCGCGCGGCGATGATGGCCGACACGCACAACGTGATCGGCATCCCCGAGGAGACCTCCGGTAACGAGCTCCTCGCGACCGGCCGCGAGCAGGTGCAGTCGTACGGCGGCACCTTCGAGCGCGACTTCGTCACCGATATCGAGCGTCTCGACGACGACGACCGGTTCCGACTGACGACGAACGACAGCGAGTTCCTCGCGGACCGCGTCGTGCTCGCGACGGGCTTCTCGGATGAGCGTCCGGACCCGCCGCTCCCGCGGAACGCCAAAGGGCTCCACTGGTGTCTCCACTGCGACGCCTACATGTTCGTCGACGAGCCGGTGTACGTGATGGGCCACGGCGAGGCCGCCGCCCACGTCGCGATGATCATGCTGAACGTGACCGGTGACGTGGATATTCTGACCCGCGGCGAAGAGCCGACGTGGAGCGACGAGACCGCCGCCCAACTCGAGGCGCACCCGATCGATGTCGTCCACGAGGACGTCTCGGGCATCGAGAACGACCCCGGCTCCGGATGGCTGGAAGCGATGGAGTTCGAAGACGGGTCCCGTCGCGAGTACCGCGGCGGCTTTCCGATGTACGGTTCCGACTACAACACCGCGCTCGCCGAGGGGCTCGGCTGCGACCTGACCGAGGGCGGCGAGATCGACGTCGACGACCACGGCCGAACCAGCGAGGACGGCGTGTTCGCGATCGGCGACATCACCCCCGGCCACAATCAGGTGCCCGTCGCGATGGGTCAGGGCGCGAAGGCCGGCCTCGCGATCCACAAGGAGATCCGGGAGTTCCCGCGCTCGACGGAGTCGATCGAGGCGGACGGTCCGGTCGAACCCGACGAGGTGCCCGCCATCTCGCCGGAGCTCATGGCGACCGCGGTCGCCCACGAGGGCCATGCGGGTGGAGCACGGGTGAAAGGCGTCGAGGAAAAAGAGGAGACGCACGCGGCCGACGACGACTGAATAGGACCGGCCGTCAGAGGGATTCCGTCACTTTTCGGAAGGCTGCGCTTAGCGAGTGTAACCGAGCGGGTCCAACTCTCTCCAAATTTCTCTCACTTCGTTCGAGAAATGCGCCGGCCGGGATTTGAACCCGGGCCATGAGCTTGGAAGGCTCAGGTCCTACCACTAGACCACCGGCGCGCGTTGGTGCGTTTGATACTGAACGCGTCTACACGTAGGCCGAACAGTTCTGATAAACGTTCCGTGTTCTCGACGACGGCGGCGCCGCCTCTCTGCCCACGATTGTCAACATCTCTATTTAAAGAGCCACAATATAGCGGGCCGTTCCCGTTTACTTAGAACCGTTTTCAGAGGTTTAGAACCGTTCTGGGTGTATATGTATGTACCCACCCAACCTACATTCGTAAGGTGACGACAATGTCATACCAATCAGGAAATCCACTGGTCGACGATGTCGAGTTCGCACTGGACGGTCCATGGGCTGCATACTGGATCGCCTTCCTCCGCGTGGTGACCGGCTGGTGGTTCTTCCACGCCGGTGTCACGAAGATTATCGAGAGCGGGTTCTCGTACACCTACGGGTCGGCGTACATGCAAGGCATGTCGGGCACCGCGCTCGGTGGCATCCCGGTCTGGATGGGGAACAACCTCGCGTGGCTCATCGAGCCGGGGGTCCCCCTCTTCGAGACGCTGATCGGGCTCGCGCTGATCTTCGGCGCTTTCACCCGGCTGGCCGCGTTCGGCGGGGTCATCTTCATGACCCTGTTCTGGGTCGGCAACGCCGGCTTCGGTCACGGACTGGTCAACAGCGACTTCATGGGCCTACTGCTGTTCATCACCGTGATCATGCTGTCGGCCGGACGGTACTACGGCCTCGACGCGGTCATCGAGAAGCTCTCGCTGGTGCAAGCACACCCGAAACTCCGGTACCTGCTCGGTTAAGAGGTGACATCAAATGACAGATATTATCGACAAGGCGGCGATGGCGCTGAGCGCGGGACTAATGCTGCTCGGACTCGTCGGCATGGGGCTCCTCGAGATCCTCGTCGGCGCGCCGTACAGTCCGGTTCCGCTGACTAACGAGGCGGGCGACGTGATCGCGACCCCGCTGTTCTCGCCGCAGCTCCGGACGGGGGTTGTGCTGGTCGGTGTCGCGGTGCTCGGCCTGTACGCGGCGTACAAGATCGTGACGCCGCTCGCCGAGGACGCGACGACCAGCCACGAGACGATCGCCGACTGAGGCGATTCCCGACTCGACCGTTGCGGCAGGCGGCGCGGCTACTCTTCTGCGTTCCCGTCGGACGACTCGTCGAGCCACGCGTCCGTTCCGTGTACCTCGTCCGTCTCCGGCGTTCCGTCGCGCGTGACGCCCCCGCCGGCGCTCACTCGGCGAAGAGGGCGACCCCGTACGACTCGGCATCCCGATGCGGTCGTCACGCTCGGTCCAATCCCCGCAGTTCGATCTCGGTCCGAGACTCGGGGGCGTCAGACGGTGACGGTCACGTAGCAGTTCCCGCTGGAGACCTCGAACCGGACGACTTCGAGGGCGCTCTCGCCGAGATCGGTCTCAAACTCCGCCGGCGAGTAGATGTGGTAGTACCGCGGGACCGTCTCGCCGCCCGGAAGCGTCCAGTCGACGGTCGTGTCGAACCCCTCGTCCCGGTCGAACCGGTCGTGAGCCGTGCTCCACGTGCTCACCAGCGCGGTCCCGCCGGGCGTCAACACCCGCGCGAGTTCGTCGAGACTCCGGATCCGGGCCTCGCGCGACGGGAGGTGATGGACGGTCGCGACGTACACGGCGAGCTCGACCGCGTCGCTCGCGATCGGCAGGCTCGCGGCGTCGCCGTGGACGAACGACGCCACGTCGGCGTACTCCCGCTCACGGGCCCGGTCGACCGCTTCGCGGAGGAGTTCGCGGCTGAGGTCGACGCCGACGACCGCGGCCGCGTGCTCGGTGAGCGACTCCACGTGCCGCCCATTTCCGCAGCCGATATCGAGCGCGCGCGTCGCGGTGCGCCCGTCGAGAAACGACTCGACCTCCGGCCACGCGTACTCCCTCGTCTTCGAGAAGTGCGCTGCGATCCGGTCGTACGTCGACCGGGGATCGCCGGCTGAGTGGGGGTCCATATCTGGCGGTCGGTCCGGACCGGTTTAGGTCCGATGCCCGAGGGTTCAACGCGACGGCAACGCCGGCTTCGATCGAAACGGGGTCACACCAGACCGATGACGAGGAACGCGGCGAGCGTCAGCGACAGCAGGACGACGACGTGTTTCACGCCGTCGTGGACCGATCCCTCCCCGAGCTGGCCGGCGACGAGTCCGGAGCAGACCGCCTGTATCGCGGCGGCGTGGAAGAACAGCTGTTCGTACGCGGTGGCGTCGATGTCTCCGAGTCCGTCCGTGATCCCTGAGGGACCGCCCGTCGCGCCCGGGAGGTCGCCGGCCCCCGCCGCCGCTCCCGACCCCGAGATGGCCGCCTCCTCGATCGCGGGGATGAACGACACCGACAGCGAGGCGATGATCCCGAGGAACACGAGGAAGGAGATGTAGATCACGATGAGGTACGTTACCATTACCTGTCGGCGCTCTCGGCGGAGCGACCACGTCGCGCGCGCCTCGTCGGCCGCGATCCGGAGGACTGGGCCGATGTCGCCGCTGGCGCGCATCGCGTTCGTGATGAGCGCGACCGCTCGCGAGGTCATCGGCGACCGGACCCGTCGCTCCAGCCGTCGGAGGGCGGTGCCCACGTCGGCGCCCCAGTCGATGTCCCGCCGGGTGCGCTGTAAGTCGTCGGTGAGCGCCTCCAGGTTCGAGTCCGCGACGCGGCGGACGCTCCCGACCACGGAGGTGCCAGCCTCGTTGACGCTGGCGAGCCGGTCGAGGAAGTCGGGGACGGCGGACTCGATCCGTCGGATACCCCGCTTGCGCACCTCGTAGACGACGGCGTAGCTCGCGAGTACGAGCGCGGTCGCGACGACGACCGGCGTCTCGATCTGCGCGACCATCTCGGTCGGCGGTCCGAGGGTGATCGGGAACGCGCCCACGAGCAGGCCGACGATCGCGAGCGGGACGGAGAGAAGGAACACCGTGCGCGGCTCGGCGAGCACGCTCTCAAGCGGCGACGTGGCCCACCGCCGCAGCGTTTCGACCCGGTCGTACGCTCGGAGCCGTTCGCGGCTCGCAGCCCACCCGTCCGCCGACGGCGGTTCGCCCGGCACGCCGCCGTCGGGCTTCGGGCTCTTCCCGGCCCGTGTGCTCGCGGTGTCTCTCGCCGCTGACCCGTCTTCGATCGCCGCCGAGAGGTCGACGGTCTCAGTGCCGCCGATCCCCTGCGTGACGCTGTCGACGTAGACCACGAACCCGAACGTCGCCAGCGGGACCCCGAGATAGACCACGGCGCGCAACAGGGGGAGGGTATCCTCCAACACGAGCCCGATCACGACGAGGATCGTGATGAAAAAGAGCGGACCGGCCACTAACGCGGTGACGTACGCCTCCGCGAACGTCGAGAGCAGTTCGAGGTACCGCTGTTGTTTGGACTCTGCTTCCTCTTGATACAGCTCGTACTGGTCGCTGAGGAACGCCGCGATAGGCTGTCCGGTGCCGAGCACGGACGCGAGATTTTCCGCGAAGTCGGCCAAGTCGTCGCTCGGGGTCCGCCGGGAGGTGCGCTGAAGCGCGGTCAACGCGTCGGTGCCGAAGGCGTTCATGTCGCGAACGGCGACCGAAAGCTCCGTCGCCGCCTCGCCGTACACCGCCTCGTTCTCCGCGAGCGTGTCCAAGACGCGCGGGAACGGCATCCCCGACCGAGAGAGCGCGTACATGAACGCGACGGTCCGGGGGAGGGTGGCGTCGATCTCCGCCCCTCGCGCGTGAGCGCGCTGGTCGAGCAGCTCCCACCGCCCGTAGTACATCGCGATCGCGAGCGCGGCGCCGAGCGTCGCCGACGCCAGCATCAACAGGAGGAACAGCTCGGTGAGTCCGATCTCCGTGAGCCGCGTCACGCCCGCGACGAACCCGAGCGGCGCTGGGAGCGTCTCCCGTAAGGCCGTCTCGCTCACGTCGAGCGCCGAGAGGAGCCCGGCCGCGGCGTAGACGCCGATGACGCTGCCGGCGACGCCGAGCAGGCCCGCGTACAGGAGCGTCTTGGCGGCGTACGTCCGGTGAGTGCCCGCGATGTGGGCGGCGCGCATCAGGTCGCGCTGGCGCTGGCGCCGCGGCCCGTCCTCGCCGACGTAGTCGCCGAAGAGCAACAGCGCAACGCGAGTGACGACCAGATTGGCCCCCTCGTCGACCGCGGGTAGCAGCAGCGCCAGACCACACCCGATCGCGGCGAGTAAGGGGAGGTACGCGATCATTCGTTGCCGCCGTCTCCGATCGGTTCCGAGGGTTTGGTCGTACCGTTGCTCTGCTCGCCGCCCGTGCCGTTGCGTTGGTCGTCAACCTTCCTCTCGTCCCGTTCTTCGAGCCGGTCCATCACGCGCTCGGGGTCGGCGTAGTACTCGTTGACGAGGGCGGTGAACGCCCGGTAGTCGGTGACGCCGAGCCCGCGAAGCAGTTCGAGGAAGCGCTCGCGCCGCCGGACCTCGCGCAGCTGCTCCGATCGGGACCAGCCGCGCTCGTCGGCGATCTCTTCCATGAGCGAGGAGTCGTTCCGGCTGAACTCGTCGGCCTCGGCGTCCCACTCGAACGCCGAGGAGTAGTCGAGCTCCCCGGTACGCTGGTCGATACCGCCGATCTCGCCGATCGTTTTCGCGCGCCGGACGCGCTGGTCGCCCGAGCGAGTCAGCGTCTGGATCGCCAGCATGTCGAGCGACTGGACCATCGCGCGAGGGACGTTGATCGGCTCGTTCTCCAGCCGGTTTATCACCGTCTCGATCGAGTCGGCGTGCATCGTCGAGAAGGTGGTGTGGCCCGTGTTCATCGCCTGGAACAGAGTGATCGCCTCCTCCCCGCGGACCTCCCCGACCACGATGTACTCGGGACGGTGACGCAGCGCGGAGCGGAGCAGGTCGTACATGTCGATGTCGGCGCCCTCGTACCGGCGCTCACGAGTGATCGAGGAAAGCCAGTTGTCGTGGTATAAGGAGAGCTCGCGGGTGTCCTCGATGGAGAGCACCTTCGCGCGCGGCGGGATGAACATCGATACCGCGTTCATCGAGGTCGTCTTCCCCGACGCGGTGCCCCCGGCGAAGATCAGGCTCTTGTTGTGTTCGATACAGAGCCAGAAGTACGCCATCTGCTCGACCGAGAACGTGCCGTACTCAACCAGATCGATCGGCGTGAACGGGTCCTCGGCGTACTGGCGGATCGTGAACGCGGAGCCGCGGGGGGTGACCTCCTCACCGAGGGAGAGCTCGGCGCGGGAGCCGTCCGGGAGCGTCGTGCCCACGATCGGGTCGCCGACGGAGACGTGGCGTCCGGACTGCTGGGCGAGGCGGATGACGTAGTTGTCGAGCTCCGACTTCCCGAACGAGACGTTGGTCTCGATGTCGGTGTAGTCGTCGTGATAGACGAAGATCGGGAGGTCGTAGCCGTCACACGAGATGTCCTCGATGTGGCGGTCGTTGAGGAGCGGGTCGACCTTCCCGTAGCCGCGAAAGTCGCGATAGAGGTAGTACGCGAGCGCGTGGAACGTGTCCATTCCGGCGTCGACGCCGTACCCCTCCAACAGGCCCTCCAGCTCGTTCCGGAGGGTCTCTTCGTCGGTCCGGCCGGTGCCCTCGCGGTAGAGGAGCGGGTCCCGGATGTCGTCGACCACGCGGTCGAGGAGGTCGCGCTCGAACCGGTCGAGATCGGGTTCGACCGCGTAGTACCGGTGTTCGCTCTCGGCGTCGTCGTAGGTGATCACGACGTACGCGTACGGCGCGTTCACCCAGTACCGGTCGACCTCGCGCTCGCCGTCGGGGGGCGTGAAGGCGGCGAGGGGGCCGTCCTGCCCGGGCCTGAAGGGACGAACGTCGATATCGGCCCCTCGAAGTACCTCCCACGTTCGCGAGAGCCGTCGCCGGAGGGCCTCGATGCGGTCCTCGGCGTCGCCTCCGCGGGTGTCACTCGCCATCGTCGTTGCTGAGGCGTATGGGGCGTGGTGGCTTAAATTCCCCCCGGCAATTATCAGCGGCGACAGCGGGAGCCGTCACAGCCGGTGCGACGTCGCGAGCCTCGGCGCCGCCGACTGCGGGAGGCCCGGAGTCGGCGGTGGATCCGCCCGTTACGTTCATACGGGGCGACCGCTAACGTTCCAGTAGGTAATGCGGCGTGATTATTTCGAATTGACTGTCGAAGGCGTTGACACCGACGCCGACCAGCCGGGGCGGCCACTGGTCCGTATCGATTTCCGGGGACCGGACGGGCTTCTCCGCGACCGGCTCTCGGGGACCGACGGTGGCCTCCTCGAGGCCGACGACATCGACGTGGCGTTCCGGCTCCGTGAGCCGCTCTCGACCGCGGACGACTCGGAAGGCGTGGTTGGCGTGACGAACCGCTACACCGGTGACTTCGTCCTCGAACTCAACGAGACCGCCACGGACGTACTCCCCTTCATCCGCGCCGCGCGCGACTCGGCGGGCGATGAGGACGCCCACTACCGGGTCGAGATCGAGGTCGACGGCGAGCGGCTCGTCACCTACGACAAGCACACCTTCCTCGTGTACGACCACGAGGGGAACCTCCTGCGTAACGAGAGCCTGATTCCGTCTGGCGTCGAGCTCTGACCGAGCGCAGCCGCCTCTTCTGCCGTTTTTCCGCCGGTCGGATCTTCCGGGCCTGATCGCGACCCTTCAGAGATAGGGATGGTACATAAGGTCGCTTGCGCGCTCTGTTCTCACGGACGGCAGCCGAATCACGGTACCTCATGACCTCACACGATGACTCTGGACGAGACGCAGACGATCTCTGCCCCGACATCGCGTCAAAAGCGCACACATCGACGTTTCTCGGAGAATCTGATACCCGCCCCTCCATCTGTGTTATCGGGACGGTCGCGGACGCTCTCGAAACGGATCCGAACAATATCGGGCCGCTCTACGAGGTGATCGATCCCGATGCACTCGATATGCTCTTCGAATCGCCGCACAAATTCAAACATGGCTGTGTGAGGTTTCAGTTCGAGGGGTGTACCGTCACCGTCGACGCAGACGGGTGGGTCGCCGTTTCGCCGGGAACAGACGACCGAAAGTGAGGTCGGACGTGCCGTACCCGCGGTCACGCCCCGCCGGTCGGGCGAGCCTTGTCGGCGCCTTCGAACAGGAACGTGAGAATCTTGCGCTCGGCTGCGAAGACGTGTTCCGAGAACGTCGGCGACGCGATTCCGAGTTCGTCGGCCACGTCCTGTCCCGTGCAGTCGCGCGGCCACTCTTGACATCCTCCCCGCGCTAAAGCGCGAGGATTCCTCCGTTGGGGGTTCGGCTACCGACCCACGGAGGCAACTTGCG
>NZ_JBLZNI010000032.1:0-9613 GCF_051194165.1 Halorubrum shenae
GGGGTATCGGGTGAGCTTGCCAGAGATTCCTAAGCATCGTCAGAATACAGATGCATGAATTTTCTCGGGCGTCGCATGTCTACGAGTAGACAGCACATGCTTATAAACCCTCGTCGTCCCTTACTTTTGGACTCTCGCTGGTCACAATACACGTAGGACGACAGGCACACTGTTGCTGATCAGTCTGAGCGCAAGGAAACACACGAGACTCTTGTACGGTAATGGGCCCAGACACCCAGACACGAATACTTTTGCGTGGGGTTTGAGAATTCCCGTGTCATGACAAATCACATAGAGCCCACCGAGGAGTATGATGGGCGAATCAGAGTGAAACTCCTTGATGACCATGCCGATACACGAGTGATCCCGTGTTCATCCTACACAGAGGCGATAACGCTCGTCAAGGAACATCAACACGAGGTCACCGCCGCGAAAATCATCGACCGAGAGCAAGAAGTGGTCTTCAGCTCAGTCGACATGGACATCGACGTCTGGGAGTCGATTTGGAAAAACGAAAAGCGTCGCCTATCAGTCAACGTCGAGGACCGCGACTGCCCGTACGATAATATCTCCTGCTTTTTCGATAACCTCTGTGTCCAATGTAAGATGGACAAATTACAGGACGAGTTCTAACCCATTCTGTAGAAGGGGTAGCTCACCTTGTGTAAGTCACGTACGCTACTATTGTGGAACCATCCTACGGAGTGACGCGCAACCAGATTTATTTGTTGCTGTAGACGACATTAATGTACGTCTCATGCCTGAAAGCGAAACTGAGCATCTTGATTATTACCCGTCAGGGTGGAGCGAGGAGATTCATGACGAGTACTACGTTGAGTGGATATGGGATGACGATCAGACAATCTTCGTTCGCCTTGACGGCACAATGGGTGATGGCGACTATACAGTAACTCCGATCACTGGTGTAAATGTGGACGGTGAAGAGTTCGTGACCAAGCCAATCTCGGGACTGCCACGAACAGAGGCGTTCGACGTCGCAGCAACACTCATCTATGCTATGAATGGGGTCACGGGACGACTCAACGGAGAGGATGAGTTTACGGGCGACACCGACAACGAATCCTAATCACAAGAAGGTACAGCGGCGGTCTCCTCGTTTGTTGAAGAAGGATCTTACGAGAACTCCGGCCGCTCAGCATACGCAATCGGATCGCGTGACTCAGCATTCCGAAACGCCTCAAGCCGGAACGCACACGCATCACACGTCCCACACGCCGGTTCTTCGTCGCGGTAGCACGACCACGTCATCTCGTACGGCACCCCGAGCTCCAAGCCACGCTCCGCAATCTCCGTCTTCGACCACTCGACGAACGGCGCTTTCAGCTCAATCTCCGTCTCCGGTTTCGTGCCGACATCGATCACGTTCTGAAAGGCGTCGAAGAAGGCGGGGCGACAGTCGGGATACCCGGAGAAGTCCTCGGAGTGCGCCCCAATGAACAGCGCCTCTGAATCAGTCGCCTCCGCGTACGACGTCGCCATCGACAACAGATTGGCGTTGCGGAAGGGGACGTACGACGTCGGAATCTCATCACTCTCAAGATCCGCGTCGGCCACGTCCATCTCCTCGTCAGTCAGGCTCGACGCGCCGATCTGCGAGAGGTGCCCCGTCTCGATATGGAGGAAATCAGCCGCATCGACCTCCTCAGCAAGCGCCTGTGCACACTCGTACTCTTTGTCTTCCGTGCGCTGCCCGTACGACGTGTGGAGGAAGTACGGCTCGTACCCTTGCTCCATCGCCTCGTAGACAGCAGTCGCACTATCCATCCCGCCGGACACCAGAATGACCGCGCTTTTGTTGCTCATGATTGCTCAGTTGCGTCGAATCGATTGTCGCTCTGTTCACCACACCGCACTCGCGGTACCACACGATCTCGACCAGGCTGTTTCTGGGCGACGCTCATGTCCCCGGCGCGTCGTTCCATAGGTCAACGTGCAGTCGCGGCGTGTACCGGTAGCCGTACTCCATCGCTAACTCGGCGACCTCGCTTCGCGTCCCGTCGAGTTGCTCGCGCGTCATGCCCTCCGGCATCAACAACACGTCATCATCGGCGACAGTCGTCGCCGTCGCTTCTCGTACCCGCTCAACCAGGTCCGTGATCTCTGGGAGATCCGACTCGTCGGTCACGACGAACTTGAGCTGCGTCTCGTACGTATCGACCATCTGGGAGAGCGCATCCATATCGATCCGATTCTGTTCGTGTTTCTCCTCCCACTCGCCCTCCCCCTTCGGGTCACGCTCCGGTGTCGGCGTGCTGCTCGCCAGCTTTGGGCTGATACTCGCCAGGTCGATCGGCGCGTCCCGGTAGATCGTCCCGTTCGTCTCGATCGTCGCGTGATACCCCTCTTCGTCGAGCCGTTCGAGGAGTTCGACGGACTCCTCGTGGATGAGTGGCTCGCCGCCCGTGAGTACGACGTGGTTCGCCTGCTCGTGGGAGCGGACTTCCTCCAAGATCGAGTCGACGTCGCGCCACGCTCCGGTCGGCTCCCACGACGTATGGTACGAATCACAGAACCAACACCGCAGGTTACACCCAGAGGTCCGCACAAAGACAGAGGGGACGCCAGCAAGCGTTCCCTCGCCCTGCAACGAGTAGAACACCTCGTTGATCGGGAGGCCCTCACCAGCCGCGTCAGCGCCCGTTGTGGGCTCCTCGACGTCACTTGCGACCGGCATTAGTAGGTCGCACAGAGCTCGCCGGTTTCGCTCACCGACACGGAGACGTCCGAGACGGTGTCTGGGAACGCGTCGAGCATTCGCTGTTCGAGGAGGACGCTCATCACCTCTGCCGTTGGTGGGTGATCGAGGACGACGAGGGCGTCGCCGTCGCCCGACGCTTCGAAGGCATCGACGAGCGGGTCGCCTTCTTCGACGAGGAATCGATGATCCCACGCGTCGATGACGTCCGTCACGTCGCCTTTGTCGACGACCCATCCCTCTTCGGTGAGTTCGCCGCTTACCTCGACGGTGATCTCGTAGTTGTGGCCGTGTGGCCGCGAGCACTTCCCATCGTGGTGGAGGATTCGATGGCCCGAGCTGATTCGGATGGGGTTGTCGGCTCCGATGTGGAGGGTTCGTTGGCCTGCTTCCTGAAGCACATCTGCTTCGGATTCGTCTCTTGATATACTCCGAGCCATACTCGAAGAATATTCGGGGAATATATAAAGATTGAGTTTCGTTACTTCATCGATGGAACAGCAGCACCACTCACACTCACGATCGACTCTCCACCGACTCTCTCGTTGGCCATCGGTACCCACCTCAGCCGAGCCGCAACACAGCACCGTACGCAGTGGTCCGGTCACAGACGGTGGTGACAGCTGATGGAGACTGAAGATACTCGTGCGATCTTTACAGCCGTATTCGCCGGCTCAATCGTCCTCGCAAACGTCCTCGCAGCGAAACTGACGTGGATCGAGCTTCCGGGGCTTGGCGGCGTCGCCGTCCCTGCTGGGTTCGTTGCGTTCGGCGTCGCGTACCTCGCTTCAGACCTACTCGTTGAGTACCACGGGAAAGAGTACGCTGCGACCGTGGTCAACGGAACCGTCGTCACGCTCGTCATCGCGTATGCCCTCGTGTTCCTCGCCATTTGGATGCCGTCTGCCCCGTTCTACGGTGGGCAGGAAGCGTTCGTGTCGACGCTTGGTGGGTCCGCCTCGATCATCCTCGCCTCCGTCGTCGCGCTCGCGTTCGCCCAACACCTCGATGTCCGACTCTTCGCTAACCTGAAGGATCGTACCGCTGGTCGGCATCGCTGGCTCCGGAACTGCGGCTCCACTGCAATTAGTCAGGGCGTGGACACGGTCGTGTTCATCACGCTCGGGTTTGCTATCTTTCCGGCACTCGGCCTTGGTGGGGACCCGACCTGGGGTTGGGCGCTCGTCTCGATTGTTGCTGGGCAGTACATCGTGAAGCTGCTTGTGGCACTGATTGATACGCTCCCGTTCTACGCTGTTACGGAGTTCGTGGAACGGCCGGCTTAGCCCTCCAATCAAAGAATTGTTTTGAATAGATCTCACCGAATGGTGAGTTTTGTGTAAAGTTCTACCGAAGCGTCTTCTAAAACAGGAACAGACTGAACTCTGTTAATCTCGGAATCCGGTGTACACCTGTACGGAGACGGTTCGCCCGTCGAGTTCAGGAACCTCTGCGTGAGAGAGTTGCATCGTCTCAACGGGATCTCGATCAGCGATGAGAGCTTGATAGAGCTGCTTCCACGCTTTCTGTTGCTCGTATTTTTCGGGGTCGCTACTGACAGCCCGAAACAGAGATTTCGAGACGACGATGAAGAGCTTCCGCTTCATCCGACTGGCACCGACATTAAATCGGTTCGCATCGAGCAGAAACTCAGAGATTTGATTCACGTACCCTTGGTTGCCGGCAGTCATCGCCAGCGCCATCACGTCACGTTCGCCGCCCTGGAACCGCTCAACGGTGTCGACAGTTAGGTCAACGTGGTTCTGCATTCGCCGACGCATCAAGCGGAAGGGGACCACGACGCCCGCGCTCAGTTCGTCGGATTCGGGCTCTTGGGCGACAACTGGAAGCGGATCAAGCATCCTGCTAGCCAAGTAGGCCTCGACGGGGCTGTCTTTGGTGTAGACGTTATCGTCGTGCAGTAAGACGGTAACACGTGTTTCTGGATCGAGCGCGGCGTTCACCCAGGGAGGGAGATCATCACTGCGCACGTCCGGAATCGTTTGTGCCGATCCGGCTGACTCGAGCGTGATGTTGTCCCGGTGGTAGAACAGCTCGGTTTCGAAACGAGCCATTGCGGGAGGAAGCCGATAGGTTAGTTTCAGTTGGTCCATCGGGAGTACCGCATCTTTTTCACTCCAAGTCGGCGGTTCACGATCGAACTGTTCGAAGTTACTGTCTTGGTCACCGCGGAGGAACCGGACGAAATCAAGTGCGGAGACTGCAGGAGTGTTCTCTTCGATCGTTTGGCGATCCTCGCTTTCCCAATCGTGTGCTTGGATGGGCTGCATCTGACGGTGGTCTCCCACGAGCATCAGCTGCTTGTCCTGTCCGAGGAACGCACCGACGAGAAACAGCAGGGGGAGGTCCATCATACTCGCCTCGTCGACAAGGGCGAGATCGAAGAGCCGAGAACGGCCATCGGCCATGAACTCCTCGACCGAATCGGCGTCGTCATCGATAGTCCAGCGCACACCGTTCACGAAGTTCCGAAGGGTTACCGGCGTCGTGAACACGATGAGTGGACCTGGCGCATCGTTCCCGAGGACGTATTTCTCGAAGATATCTTGCAGTTCGTCACGGTCATCGTATGCCCTGTACTCTCGAACGTTTTCGGGGAGATCTCCAGAACGGGAGCCGGGCTGCACCCGAATGAGAAGCGCGTTCTCAAGTACCCCGGCCTCGGCGAGCCGTCGTTGGGCGTCCGCAACTGACCTGGCGAGTTCGTCGACGGCGTTGTGTGAGTGGGCGGTTGCGATCCCAGAAAACGATCCGGTCGCAGCGTTGGCGCGTGCGAGTATCGCCGGGGCAGACGCATACCTCGTTTTCCCGGTTCCGGGCGGCCCCTGGAGCGCGACAACCGTGTGGTCCGTCTGTGAGACGAACGCCGTTTGGTCGTAGTTCGTCGATTCAGGCATTACTTGGTCGAATTTCCCGAGGAAGGATCGGACAGTTGCGGGGTCGAACTGCGGGGAGTCTCGTCGGAGCGCGTCCGAGATCTCGTCGTCGTACAGATTGACCAGCCGATTATGCACGTCGTTTTGGCCGGCATTTTGCAGCGCGGCGTGAGCACGGTGGGCGACGAAGTCATCGAGCGCCGGGTCCAGTACGAACTGCATCCCTTCTTCGATGAGTTGACGGTCCCACTCGTCGTCCTCGTCGGTCGTCCAGCCGGAATGATTCGGTTTGAATTTCTCCCTAGGCTTACTTTGGGGTCCGAAGAACGAAACCCGGACCGTACCCGTCTCGGTATCGACACGAGTGAGTCGTGCCAGCACCTGATTTGCGATCCGCCGTGGCGGTCTCACGTCCTCCGTTAGGGTCCCGTCGCCGTTACGTTTCAACGGCGTCATTACGACGAAACTCCCCTCCTCGAGCGAGAGGGGAGTGTCCGCCCGAATCCCGTCCTGTGAATCGTCCCCGAGCGACCGGAGTATCGACCCACCGAGCCACATACGTGGCTCTGTGTCATCATCTCCCTCTTCAGGCGGTTCGGTAACCTCGAACGGGATCGCGCGGCCAGCTGTCGTGCGTTGACTGAGCGGTGTCCGGTAGTGGGACACGAGCTCGCGCCGATTCGCACCGAATTCGAGTTCCTGATACTCCAGACAGGTCGACTGAAGTTCGGATACGCCGAGCGTATTCTCGCGGAGATCTTCAAGCTCGATCGGCTGTTTCGTCATCGTCGCGTCCTTGTCCCGAATCGAGCGCTCGATGTGCTCGTAGGCGTCACAGATAGCGTGAACAGCGTCCTCAACGTCGTCCAGTGTCACTCGTGATGACCCCGCATCGGTGTGGTGACGGTATCGCTCGATCTGCGACTGCATCTCCGGATCCTCAGCCAGATCTGGTTTGAGGAGATCAAATTCCTCGGTAGCGTAGAGGTACTCCAGCGGAAGCGTGTCCTGATTCCGACCGAGAATCGGGAATTCACCTCTCAAGTGGTCCGAGGCAATTTGGAGACCATCATCGAAATTGAGGAGGATACGGGAGCCCATTTGATCGTACGAAACGATCGTCTCAAAGAAGCCGAGGGCGAATACCTGCTTGAGTGGCACCTCTTCAGGGTCTCGTGGACGCTCCCAGTCGAGTTCTGTATCCCTGGAGTAGAACTGAGCTGCCGTCTGAACGACGCCCAGTCCTGGGTATCGGAACGCGTGTCTGTCGCGGAACTCGTCTCGAAGGACACTCACACTCGTCTGATCGATTTCTTCACGGTAGCCGAGAAGCGTCCGAATCGCCTGTGCAGCAGCCGATTCGGGATGGCGCTTGACAGCGTCGATGAGCGTCCGCCGCTGGGAGTCTCCGTACGGATAGATATGGATGAAGCCTTCCGTATCGCTATACCCTTCCTCACAAAGGTCAGGGCGAATCTCGTTGACGGCAGAAGAGAGCCTCTCGAAGAACCGCTCGATCAACCGGCGCTCCTCTTGATCTTTGCGTTCGTTGTTTAGGTTCGGAAGCTCATCCGGGTGGCTGATGATGAACTGCCCAGCGTCGTGCTCATCCTCGTATCGGCTGGACGTTACCTTCGCTGCGAGGAGCACGACCCGATTGCGTACGAAATCGTACTGGACGTAGGGGTAGACTCGCACGAGCGACTTCCGAGGATAATCGAGATTGAAGCTATCCGGCGGATTATCATCGGGAAGGTTTCGACCGGAGCCGATGAGATAGTCACCCCACGGACCGGCCTTGTCGGATTGTTGTTGCCACTGATTTTCGTAATCAGGGTCGATCTGCCGCAGGAAGCGGTGGGCGATCTGTGCGGTATCGCGGAGGTTCGAGATCTCCGTTTCCCGTAGGATGCGCGTGACGAGTTCCGACTCCCTGGGACGTGGGTGGACATGTGAAGTCGCTCTCCGATTACGCTCCTCGGTCGGCCAGTTATAGAGCGTTGCGAGGTCATGGAGGTCTTCGATGCCGAGACTATTGAGGGACTCCTGTACGCCCTCACTGATCCCAAGCAGAGAGAGGTTGTGATTCGTCACCGAGTGTGCGATACACTTCGACTGCTTGGCACAGTCGTCACAGCGGGCATCAATTCGGTAGGTGGGCAGATTTCCGGGTTCTCGCATCTCTTCGCCGTCAAGAAGCTCAGCGTCGAGTGCACCGTCGGGTTCGAGGAGGAGTTGGATATCGTTCTGACGCGTGCTCAGGTCGAAGGTACCAACTCGTCGCAGATCGATATCACCGGTGGATGTCACGAGGTCCGCGAGGTCGTTCCGTTCCGGTTCCTGCGAAACGATGCTCGCTGAGATGCTCGTATTAATATCTGCCAACAGAGACTCGAGCAGAAGCGAGTAGATGGCAGCTTGCAGCTGGTGGTGAGTTTTCACCGAACTCGAGGACTTGAGTTCGACGACGCGCACCTCCACGCTGCGGGAACCAGGGGCAGTCGCATCCGGGCTTGCGATGACGACGTCCGCATCACCGCGAATGGGCCACGCACCGACAGTTCCCTCGATCCGTGGCTGGAAGAAGACAACTGGATCCGTCCTATCGCCTGTCGCGAGATTGTCGACGACTGCTCGAAGTCGGTCGATGTCCGTCTCCGGGTCACCGCTCCAGCGTTCGTCGAAGGGATGGTCCTCATCGACTGGACCTATGCTGTAGATGTCGCCGTCGAGAAGGTGACGCAATTGCCCCGCTTCGAACGCTTGGCCTGTCGCGGCGAGAAGAGGGCTCAGAGAGATATCGGAAATGGAACCGAGGTTCTCATCGACGTAACGGTGGTAGAGATACATCGGGCACTGCTGAAGCTTGTAGAACTGTGCGATTGCGCTCGGACTGACAGTCGTTCGCTGAGGATCGGTCATAGGTCGGAAATGTGTCTGCTGAGAGTCTGCCGTCTCTTACTCGCGGTTATCGCTGTCACTGGAGGTTCTCTACATAGCGATCGACGGCGTCACGTTCCTCCGGCCAGGTGTCGCTGCGAACGTTCCATTTGAAGCCGGTCCCTTTCTCATCGCCATTTTCGAGATGCCACATGTAGAGACGCGTCTTGTGCGTCGATGAGTAGTCGTCCTCGTACTGGACGACGGCAGTCCACCAGTCGTCTGTCTTTTTAATCGTCTGTCCGCCGACCACGTTGTAGTGTTGGACGGGGAAGTAGGGCGTATCGGCATCAACAGCCGTACCAGCGTAGTCTTCGACGACACGTCGTTCCGCTGCCCAGTGGTCTGGGTCGATGTTCCATTTATGTTTCGTAACCCATCCCTTGGTGTCGTTGTCCCGCCAGAGGTACAATCGGATCTTCTTGTTTCCGTATTCGTCCTCGGAATGGACGATTGCGCGCCACCACCCTCCGGATTTGCTGAACGTGAGTGCACCAACGGGTGTGAGGTGTCCCTCGATCGGATAGCGAGATAGATCTTTCGTCATCAATATATTTGTGGAACAGTATCTTACTTAAGTAGATAACTTACTTAAAATGAAACGCAAACGAGGTCAGTTAACGCATAAAACTCGCCTGAGCAACTCCCATTGAACATCAGGCAGGTGCTATCGAGTTAGGGGTTGGACTCAGGCGGGGGAGAGTTCTCGGATGTCTTGGTAGTGACGTGAAATAGTGACTGTTGAGACATCGGCGGCTTCTGCTACTGCCTGCTGGTTAACCGGCAGATCCAGGTCGATCGCGGCAGCGTACACGGCTGTCGCAGCGACTGCAGCTGGATGTTTGCCGATGTGCAGTTCCTCGTCAGTTGCCTTAGTGAGATACCCGCTTGCATTGCGTTCGACATCCGGGCCGAACTTGAGCTCAGAGACGATACTCGGGAGGAAATCCTGTGGGCGGGCGGGAGGAATGGACGGTTCGAACGGCTGTGTTGAATCGCTGTAAGGCGTAGAGATTCACTGTTTGACGAAGCGCTTGATGTTATAGACGACACACATCAG
>NZ_JBLZNI010000033.1:0-9503 GCF_051194165.1 Halorubrum shenae
CTGATGTGTGTCGTCTATAACATCAAGCGCTTCGTCAAACAGTGAATCTCTACGCCTTACAGCGATTCAACACAGCCCTTGAAATCGATACCCGTCTTTAGCAAGAACTGGTCCAAGATAGTCTGCGTCATCAACGAGAAACTTCACATCATCGAGTTGGTAGCGCCGGTGTAGCTCGGTCAGAAACCATCGCGTAGTCTGTTTATTTGCGGTCGGATAGAGACTCACGTGAAAGATTTCGTTTGTATACGGATCAACCGCGCCGTACAGCTAGAACTGCTGACCGTGAAGGCGGATCATCTTTTCGTCAACCGCGAGTTGATCCTCGGAGACGGTAGAGATCGGCTGTAGGTCGGCTTTATAAACCCAGTTGTGAATAGCGACATGACTCCGATCAATTCCGTATTCCTCGAGAAATTTACTTACCTTGCGTAGTGACATACCAGCCAAATGATAGCGGATCCCTACTTCAATCGCCCAGAGCGGCGTTCGATCTCGCTCCACAAACGACAAGTCAATCCACGCGATACCATCGTTGAGGCGGTCGAATTCTGCCATAGACACTCAGAACTCGTCCGCCTCATACTCTAACTTAACGCGACCGAACAACCCTCAGCATACATTATGGTACCCGACATCCGAGGACGACAGCTCCGAGACACCGGAGCGCCGCCGCCTCCTCTGACACCATACTGGCGTTCACCTTCCTCGCAGTGATGAGTCTTAACCAACAACCAAAGACATAGACAGCATTTGTTGGTTAATGTTAGCCACCACCCTTCAACAGAGCCGTATCAATCACGTGAACAGACCAGATCCGCTTGTGTCCGTTCAAGATGGTGAAGTGGTTGCCGTCGACGGCGCGGAGAAGTGCAGGTTTGGGAAGATCACCCTCTCGGTCCAATTCGGCACCACGCGGATTTCTTCGTCAACATCGAACGCTCGAGGGTGGGAAGGTGACGAGAGGATCTTCGAAAGCAGGAGCTCATGAAATTCAATTTCACCCACCTTCTCCAACCGACTGGCTGGTAGTGCGTAGTGGGAGATCATCATCGAGCCACCGACGACAGCTCCATCGTGAACCGCGAGCTCGGCAGTGCCGAGCGAAGTGAGAACGACCCCAGAGTGGGGGTTTCAACGCGTAACAGCGATCAGATCTTTAGAGGTTACTCCTCGGCAGATTCTGAGGCCGCTTCGACACCGTCCATCAGCTGTGCCAGTGCGAAGCCAACGTCGGTCGACGAAACCTTCTGCACCCGAGAGTAGTACTCCACGATTTCGAGGTCGTGGAGCAACGGTAGGTGCGTCTGGGAGAGTGCCACGTATGTCGAGTGCCGGTCGCCTGTACTCGGGACAGTCGTTGGGGCGAATTCCTCGTCAGATGTCGAGACAATGGCCGCAAGCCGGCTCACCGGTACATACATTGTCTTGTCCTTGTCGTCTCGCTCTGCCTGCCGGGCGAGGATGTGGAGCGTCTCCCGGCGGCGCTCGTTCGACAGGACCATGTAGATCTGCTCGGGTGTGAGATCAACGTCAGGGATGGGCTGTGTACGACCGCCGTCGGCCATCGGCTGGGCACCACCGACAAGATTGACTGTCACATGATACAATCCCATTGAGACAATGATGAGGCCGCGCGCTTCAAGTTGCTCGAGGCGGGCTTTCAGTTGCTCCCGCGTCGCCCCGCTCTCCTTTGTCAGTTGGTCGAGTGAGATCGGGCGGTCGACGTCCTTGAGGTGGTCAATCAGTGCTGCTGCAGTCGGAACCCCACCAGTATTATCACCGGAGGGGCGCGTATTCTTGTTTGCCATATCGTGTGGCACAGGGTACGGTGTCTCTAGCACCGGGCCCACTTCTGCGAGCCGACCTGTGCGCACTAGTTCATGCTCTATTTACCTACTTAAAGGCTAGCATTTCTAAACCCCCTTTATATAGTTAGACCTTGATTCTGACTCAGATAGTGGTTTCGACTGTCGGATTGTTAAATTCTGCCATTAGTTATTTACCTATCGAACTATTACCCACAGCCATGTCAACACTAGACAAATTTGTTGACGGTGTACCCGAGGCCGAGACCCTCTATCAGCCCGGACTCGGGGCCCAGTACGACACAGGCGAAAAGAAGCTCAACGACGCCCGCCGGCGCATCATCGAAGAAAAAGATCTAACCCAGAGTGAAAAGCGAATGCTCTACCAATTCGACCGGGAGCTCCGGAACCTCAACAATCGGGAGGATCGTCACCGAAAGGTTACTCGGGCGCTCCACATCGACCTTACCCGCCTCCTACAGCGCGACTCGGGTCTGCTCATCGACATCCTCGACGATTCGATGGCTGGCAAGGAAACGCTTGACGACCTCCTCGACTGGGTCCAAGAGCAGGGGTACTCGAACAACTACATCCACAACCAGCTGATCACTGTCCAGACATTTGGCGAACTGCTCGGCTCGGAGATCGTTCAAGACCGCGTCGACAAGATCCAGCCCGGACAATTCCGTGACGACGACAGCACACCGCTCCCCGGAAATGTTCTCGCGTGGCTAGATGCCGTCTCGATGGCCGAGACCCAGTCGAAGATCCGCGACCAGGCGATGATCCTTTCGGAGTGGGGGCTCGGCTCACGCCCCGACAGCGAATTCCTGTGGCTTCAGTACAAGCACTTGGAATGGCACGACGGTCACTACCGAGTGACGATTCCGTGGGATGGAAAGACCGGTGAACGCACTGTCCGGATGTTCGCCGGCGCGGCCGGCCTCCGGCGCTGGGTGGAGGAGGAGCACCCCGTCCACGCCGATCCCGAAGCAGAGCTCGGCCCGGAGACTCCGATTTGGACGAAGCTTAACGAGAATGAGCGAATGAAGTACGATAACATGTACAGAGTGTTCAAGAAAGCCGGCAAGGCTGCGGCGATAAGCAAGGACACGAACCCGCAGCACTTCCGCCGGTCACGGGCATCGTTCCTCGCCGGGAAGCCCTCGGTGAGCGAGGCTGAGCTCCGTCGGTACTTTGGGTGGTCGTACGAGTCGAACTCGCCGAAGCACTACGTTGCCAAGTTCCGGACTGACGTCGACCGAAACATCGCGCTCGCCGACGGAGCATCAGTCCAGGATTTCGAACCCCCGAAGAAGGTTGCGCCGATCGAGTGCAACCACTGCGGCCGGTGGACCGAGCGGCACCTCACAAACTGCGTCTGCTGTGGTGCCGAAGTCGGCGAGGAGCGACACGAGGCACACGTCGACGCGACCATGGCCGACGCCGAGACGGACCTGCTCTCGATGATCATCTCAGGCGACGTCGGGCCAGGAGATCTTCGTTCGGTGAAAAAGCTCTGGGGCGTCATCCGTGACCGACCAAAGCTCGGGGAAGAACTCGACGATCTGATCACGAAGACTGAGCGGATGGCCAACGACGAGAAGGCGAGCGTCTACGGCGGGATCGGTGCGATGGCCAGCATAGGAGTTGGCCACGCAGTCAATACTGGACAGCGGGCAGCAGCAGCGTGGGGGCGGGCGAAGCACCGTGGGATGGCGATGCACCCAGACTGGGAGCATTACCCCAAGATGAGCGCCCCGCGACAGATGGGGCTGGGGGTGGGACTCGGGCTCCTGCTCACGCTCCTACTCGGCTCCTGGTACGTGAACGGCACGTTCGAAGGGCTAGCTGCCGGTGAGATGACATCATGGATCCCCGTCGTTGTCGCTGTCGTCTACGGAATGTGGCTATTCAATCGGGAGCTCCCGGACCCAGATGATGCAGCTGAAGCGATGCAGTAAACGATCGCTGTCACGAGTCATGGGCGTCAGAGTAGATTGTTTCTGACACTCAGCAGGAATCCTCCACAGAGGAGTTTACTCTTGTCCAGGCGGTCTGCAACGGAGTGAATCTCACAACCAAACCTAGGATTCCGGAATGACACAACACACGCTGTCAGAACGTGTCACTCATAGATAGTAGGCAACCGGAAAGACAGAGAGAACATTCTCCGTAGGTATCAGTATGGAAGTCACCGGATTTGATCAGATATGCAAATGTTCTTTATACTATATCCAGTAAGCCCATTTGGCCTGACAAAGCGGCCCCCGGCGATGTGACGCCGGGCACCTACTGCCTATCATGACAGCAAACAAATCTAACCACGCGACGAGTCATAACTCTGTCTCTAGCTTACCGCGAGCCGGAGCAGGGAAGGATACTCTGCAGCGTGAGTCACGACTCCGATCGACTGTACAGCACATCAACAACCGTAACAGCGCGGTCACAGCCGCGAAGATCGAATGTTTCGCTCAGGGGACTGATCTCTGATGCCCGAAGCGACAGCAGACCGGGAGAATTTCTGTACCATTCCGCTCGATCCTAATGATGTGTTCCAAGCGATCAGCAACTGCCGGAGACGGCGCGTTCTGCTCTCGCTTGATCGCACCGAGAGTCCAACCAGCGCCAGCGACCTCGCCGTCGAGCTTGCTGCAATCGAGAACGGCGTTGAGCCCAGTGCCGTCACGGGAACCCAGCGCAGTCGCATCTACAATTCTCTGATACAGATCCATCTAGAGAAGCTCCACGAGATCGACGCGGTGAAATACGACTCTAGAAGCAAGCAGGTTGCTTCGGGCGACACGACCGCTGGCCTTGCAGAGATCATCCGACAGGTCGAGTCGTCCTGCTACTCACGGGGGTCCGAACTTGAGGGTGAGACAAACGCATGATAGACACTCCAACACCGACCGACCTCACGTCCAAGGAGCTCGCCGAACTCGTTGTATCTGGCACGCAACGACGGCTCCTCAGCGGGCTTGACGAGCTGATGATGATGGATCCGATTAAGCCATACGAACCCCGGGTCGCCCACCTCGTCATGGACATGGCTGCGCTTGATAGCGAGGTCATGAATCACGCCACTTCCGCGAAGCAGGTGCAAGTCGTTACCGAGCGACTTCGTGACGAACACCTACCGGTATTCGATCGGCATGGCATCAGTCAACAACCCCACCCTACTTCGCTCACCCTGAGGAGTTCGCTCGTGGAGGGTGGGGCTTGTCCATGAACTCGGCCTCGAACCCGTCCGGGTGGGCGGTGAATCCGTCACTCGGCGTCACTGTTCCAGACTTTAGGGCAAGCTGACTGTTGCCCGTCCGCCGAGACGACTGTTGGCCTCGACGCACATACCGCATCCCGATGTTCTTCGCCGCATTGTAATCCGCGTTCGCTTCCGACTCACACTTTACGCACCGGAAGTCGGTGCGAGTCGCGCGATTCTCTTCAGCTGTGAATCCACACTCGGCACACCGCTGTGACGTGTACGCCGACCCGACTTGCTTCACTGAGATGCCGACTGCTTCGGCTTTGTATTCTACCTGCTCGTACAGCGTTCGGAACGCCCACTTGTGCCCCCAAGACGCACCCGTTCGGTCGCGGATATGCGTCAAGTCCTCGAACACGATCACGTCGCACTCGTATCGGAGTGCTTCGTCTACGATGGCGTTCGACGCCCGGTGGAGTACGTCACGGACGTATCGTAGTTCGCGTCCACCTGATTGTTCGAGCGTTCGGTGGGCGCTTCGCGTTCCGGTCTGTTGGAGTCCTGTACGGACTTTCTCGAACTCGCGGAGGTTGTGAGTTAACTCTCGCCCGCTGAAAAAGTAGGATGTACTCGTGACAGCGAGATTTTCGATACCGAGGTCGACCCCGAGGACCGTTCCGTCCTCGGCGGTGTTCCGCTCGGTCTCGATCTTGTGTCGACGGAAGCCGATGTGCAATAAATAGTCGCCGTCACGAGCGGTAAGTGTACTTTCCGTGACGCTCCAGTTGTCGGAGTCGAGGTACTGCCGTTGGTAGCCATCCTCGGCTTCAGGGAGAGCAAGTTCACATCGGACGCGACTCTCCGTAGTGGAGAGCGACACTGTATCGTCATCGAACAGCGTCATCGTTCGAGTATCATACTTCACTGTGGGTGCGGTGAAGATAGGTTTGCTGACCGTCTTGCCGTTTGACTGCCGCTCGAGACAGCCAGTGATGGCTTGTGCGGCTTGGTGAGTGGCGAGAACCGCGTGCTGACTACCGAGGTCGGTGTGTTTGCGCACGTCGTCGTAGGCGAGGGGTTGTACGTCGCTCTTGGCGTTACACTTCCCCCACGCCATGTCTGTGGCGAGTTGGCAACCACGTTTCCACTCGGAGATGGTTTCCTCAAGCAACTCGCGTTGCTCGCCATCTACCGAGAGGCGGGTGATTGCTGTCCGACGCACGTAGTCGTCTGCCACGTATTCAATGTGTATAAATGGCTATTTATAGACTGGTGTTTGCGACAGATACGAACGCGCTCCTCCCCTCCCTACTCGCTCCCTTCGGTCGCTCCTTGAGGAAGGGGACTCCGCGCTACCGATTCAGTTGAACACGATGTGCGAGAGCTGTTTGGTGAGACTGGTGACCACTTCAGTCATGAGATTCTGGCGTTGGAGATTGCGGACGACCACGTACACCTATTCGTGCAAACAGATCCGAAGTACAGTCCGGCGGATATTGCTCGGCAATTCAAGTCGTACTCGGGGAAGCACTTGCTGGAGCGGTATCCCAAGATTCGGGAGTCGTATTTCTGGGGAGGTGGTTTCTGGAAGGTTGGGTACTACGTGGGAACAACGGGTGCGGTGTCGGAGGAAGTGGTTGAACGGTATATCGAGGAGACAGAACATTAGGCCGAGTGTCGGGCTTCACCCCCGACCCCGGTGGGTCGGGGAACTCGCCCTTGAAGGTTGTTTAGACACGATACAATATACAAATCGGCGTCACCATTTTGCGTATCATTAAGTGATTAACGTCGAAACCAGAGATATGTCGTACAACGGTTCAACGGCTGGAGACCACGTAAATATACAGCTCCGATCGCCTGGGCTTCCGGATGATGAACAGGCACGAAACAAGGTCCTCGATGAATTAGCAACAGCCGTCGAAACGGTACTTGCTGAGCATGGTGTCGGCGAAGATTGTCTGCGAATCTTCGATGGACACATATACAGTATGGTCAGTGACGACTGTCCGGTCTGTGGAGATCAACTGAAACTGATCGAACCGGAGCTCGATAGTTCGAACGGTGCACAGGCAAATGCGTCGTGTGAGTGCGGCTGGTACGGGACCGCCACGTACCGGCTCATCGACCTCACCGAGAAGATATCTGATCAGGATCTCGGATCGGACTGTGAAGAATCACCAGTGTTCGACTACGAAAGTTGTGTCCGACTACACGGTATCACGCCGTCGTACACGCCATACTAACCGACTCGGGCTTGACCCTGAGGCAGTTCACAACGACCAGAGTATACCCTTCGATTTGACTAATAGCAACTTACAATAATTTTCAATTAGACAAGATCAAAGACACCGGTAATCGAGATCGTCGAACAGAGACTGTGTAGCCCTAGCGAGTAAAATATAATAGGTACTCAAAGTGAATATCATCTATCGATAGTAAAGATTCATACGCAATATCATATTATGTCCGCTATACATCAGTCTCTGAGATACATCTATTTATTACACAGACAGTTGGTAAGTAGCAATTTGATCAGAAGAGTATGAAATCTCACGAGGTTTTATAAGTAATTCGGTTAAAAAGATCATATGTCGAACACAGATCAGGCATACAACCGGGCATCACCTCAGGAAATAGATGATTTGTTTGAAGATTCAATTCTTGAACAGTACGGTCAGTATGGCGCACCGATCCCAAAAGACGCTGATAGTCTCTGTACACTTATTGCACGCACAGCTGACACTGCTGCAGTTGAACTAATCTGGCGGAGATCCTCCGTATTAAACGGCGATATTAGCCACTGGGCTGAATTACTGGGATTTAGTGAGTTAGACTTTGCCGACCAAATCATACTCACCGCTCGCCAAGCTATCTTCAGTTATCTGTTAAGAGAAACAATGGAGGGCACACACGGGAAAAAGCCGGAGACAAACACCATTTTAGACGATATTCCGCAGTATGCAGCTCCGAAGAAGCTTGATCAGGTCCGTGACGAGCGAGGTCAGTGGTTGAATGTCGACCAACCAGACGTCAGAATTGGCGAGCTCTATGAGAAATTGATGCCGCAAGAAAGCCGACAGCAACTTAGTCACTATCGGTCTCCGGCGGCTGCGGGCGAACTCATGCGGTCATGGGCTAATCGTGGTAATGGTGTGCTCTTAGACCCCGGAGTTGGGAGTGGAACTCTCTCCGCACCATCGCCAACGCCGCGGAGTTCCTGTCCTGATCCAAAACTCGTTGTTGGGGTCGATCGCAATCCAATATGTAAGTTAATGTCTATGACCGCCCTCTCATTATACAACCAACCACACGAAATCATTGCTGACGATTTTTTTGCACTCTCCGCAAGTGATCTTTCACACGATATCACGGGAGCTATCGCGAATCCACCGTATACAAGCAGCAGAGCGCTTCCGGACGGATACGTTACTGAACTACAACAACGGGTTTGCGGAGAGAACAGCAAGCTAAGTCGAAATGGGGGGTTGTACACGTACTCGATTCTGCACACAACAAAATTCCTTGATGATGAGGGTCGCTTCGGATTACTGGTTCCACAAGCATGGATGAACAAGAGCATTCGTCTTTAGTTAAGCCTCACACCTTGGTTGCGTAGCGGTAGCGAGCGTCTCTTGCAGTATCGGTCGTTGCTGGTGGATCTTCTGTGCGTCTTCGATCAACCGCTCCAACAGCGGCGGTGGTGAGTAACCGAGGAACTCACCGAGTTCGTGAAGGATGAGCTGGGCGTGCGACCGGAAGGTCGCCGCCCAGCGTTCCGGTGGGAACACGATCTCGTCGTCAGCCTGCTCGGTGACCAGATCCAACAACTCACGGCTCACCAGCAGCGACAGCAATGCCGCATACAGCAAAATCTCCACCACAACAGGGTTGCTCGTGTCGAACTCATCTAGTTCGTATTGCGTCTTCAACTCACGAAACAGCGTTTCTACCTCCCATCGACACCGATACAGCGTCCCTAGATCTGCTGGGAGAAACTCTTCTCTCGGTAGATTTGTGATATACAGATGGTAGTCGTCGGCGTCCTCATCGCGGACGCCGACGACGCGGAATTGCTTCGTGTCTAGCGACCGTGTTCCCTCGTACTGACCCCGCTTGAACTCCGCTTCGACCTTCACGTCGATGTACTGCCGTGAGAGGTCAGCGACCACATCTTGGATCTGCTCGCCTTCCAAGGGAATGGCGCGGCCGCGCCATTCCCGTAGTTCCTCTGTTATCACCGGATTTGCGTTCTTCTTCAGCCGACTCACGAAGTAGCCATCGTTCTCGTCGATCAGCGCAAAGCGGCGGTACTTGAAGTACGCTAGGTCGAACAAAACCAGCCGTCCATGCAGCCACGATCCCGTCTTGAACAACGTGCTGTCGTGCGCTTTTTCATCGGTCACGTCAATCCGTTCAATCGTCTGGTCGGTGGCATTGTGGAGCAGGTGGAGCTTCGCTCCAGCCTGCTCCTCGTGGCGAGCTTG
>NZ_JBLZNI010000034.1:0-9213 GCF_051194165.1 Halorubrum shenae
GGCGGTTGTCCTCATGCGTGAACCCACAGTCCGTCCGAGAACAGCGTTGAGACGTGTGGTTCGGCTCGACCTGCTCCACCTCGAAAATGCTGAGTCTCGCGTCGAGACTCGCCCGTCGCTCTCGGGTCGAATCTCTCGAAAAACGAAGCGGTTCTCTCGCCGATCGCTCAGAACGAAACCGGAGCCGGGCCGTCGTCGTCGGTCGTCGGGTCGCGGTCCGAGTAGAACCGCCGACCGACTCCGCGGTGGCAGACGCCCGCGCGAAGCGTGGTAAACACGTCGTCCGCGTTGTCGAACGTCTGGTCACCGAACCGCTCCAGCACGTCTCCGAGACGCTCGGAGCCGTCGGCGAGCTCTACGGTCGCGTTCCCGTGAGCCGCGATCAGTTCTTCCGAGGTCGTCGGATATTGGTGCCGTTCGAGTCGGTCGTCGACGCCGTTCAAGCGCATCAACTCGTGTGAGTCTCCGATGGTCCTTAATGATTGTCCATGCACAACCATAGTCCGGAGAATCACATTATATTTCCTTATATTGTGGCCTGCTACCACGGTTGACTGGCGGTTGGCCGCCGCTCGACCGCCGACGCTTAGTGTCGGCTCGTCGAACATCGCCTATGGATACGGACCGGATCGTCGCCGACCTCCACGCGCACACGACGGTCTCCGACGGCACCATGACCGCTGACGAGCTCGTCGACGTCGCTCGCGATGCCGGGCTCGACTGGGTCGCGATCACCGATCACGACCGCGTGCACCCGGACGTGGGTGCGCCGGTCGTCGAGCGCGACGGCGTTCGGGTCGTCCGCGGGATCGAACTCCGCGTCGACGCCGGCTTCGAGCGGCTCGACCTCCTCGGCTACGGGGTCGAACACACCGACGCGCTCGACGTCGAAATCGATCGACTGCAGGCCGACCGCGAGCAACGAGGGGCCGCAATCGTCGATTGCGTCGAGGACCGGCTCGGGGTCGACCTCGGGATCGAGCCACGCCCCGGACTCGGGCGCCCGCACATCGCCCGTGCGATCGACGAGTCATCGACGCCGTACGACTACGCCGACGCCTTCGACGGGCTGATCGGACACGATGACCCCTGCTACGTCGCGCGAGAGGTGACCGAACTGGAGCGCGGCGTCGAACTCCTCCGGGACGCCTGCGCGATCGTCGGCCTCGCGCATCCCTTCCGGTACGACGACGTCGACGCCGCCCTCAACGTGGCCCGCGACCTCGACGCGGTGGAGCGGTTCTACCCGTACGGTCGCGCGGTCGACGACGCCAAAGTCGAGCGGGTCGCCGCCGAGAGCGACCTCCTGTTGACGGGCGGGACCGACGCCCACGAGCGCACCCTCGCCGAGGCGGGGCTGCCGGCGGAGGCGTTCGCGCCGGTCCGCGACCGGCTGCCGAACTCCGCACTCGACCCCGATCTCGACACGGCCTAACGAGATCGGCGTTCCCGATCGACGAACAGGGTTAAGCCCGATGCCGATAGAGTGTGATACATGCGGTGTCACTATTGCGAACGGGAGGCCACCTACGAGGCCGAGCAGAGCGGCGTGGTCGTCGGCCTCTGCGAGGAGCACTTCAAGGCGCGCGTCGAGGAGCTCGCGGAATCCGACGAGCTCGCCTCGCTCCGTGACAAGATCGACATTGAGTCGTCGGAGTAGCTGTCGATCGAAGCGCCCAGTTGATCTTCCTGCCTTCGGTTTCCGCCGGATCGCCGCGGACGGATCATAAAAGACGACTCGGAGCCAACGCTCCGCTATGCACCCAACGGACCGGCCGCGGCGGCTTCGGACCGACGGCGTCCGCCCCCTCGTCAGCGAGACGTCGCTGTCGGCGTCGGACCTCGTCGCGCCGATCTTCGTGGACGCGACGACCGACGAGCGCGTGCCGATCGAGACGATGCCCGGTCACGAACGCGTTCCCGTCGAGGAGGCGGTCGCCCGCGTCGAAGAGGTCCGCGAGACCGGCGTCGAGGCGGTCATCGTCTTCGGGATCCCCGAGTCGAAGGACTCTGAGGGCACCCGCGCGTACGCGGAAGACGGAGTGGTTCAGCGCGCGCTCCGACACATCACCGCCGAAACCGACGCCTACGTGATCGGCGATGTCTGCCTCTGTGAGTACACCGACCACGGGCACTGCGGCGTGATCGAGGAGTCGGCGGAGACGGATCCGACGCTCACCGTCAAAAACGACGAGACGCTGGCGCTACTCGCAGACACCGCCGTCTCGCAGGCGGATGCGGGAGCCGACATGGTCGCGCCCTCGGCGATGACGGATGGACAGGTTCGGGCGATCCGCGAGGCGCTCGACGCGGCAGGCCACGAGGACGTGGCGCTGATGAGCTACGCCGCGAAATACGAGTCCGCCTTTTACGGTCCCTTCCGCGACGCGGCCGACGGCGCGCCCGCGTTCGGCGACCGTCGACACTACCAGATGGACCCCGCGAACCGCCGCGAGGCGCTCCGGGAGGCTCGGATCGACGCCGAGGAAGGCGCCGACGTGTTGATGGTGAAGCCCGGCCTGCCGTACCTCGATATCGTCGGCGACCTCCGGCGGGAGTTCGATCACCCGATCGCCGCGTACAACGTCTCCGGCGAGTACGCGATGCTGCACGCGGCCGCGGAGAAAGGGTGGCTCGACTTGGAAGCAACCGCCCACGAGTCGCTGCTGTCGCTCAAGCGCGCGGGCGCGGACCTGATCATCACGTACTTCGCCGAGGATCTGGCCGAGCGCTTATAAACGAGAGTGGGTGGGGGATCGGTGTTCTTACTACCCATTCGACTTGGCGCGCGCCTCCGAGCGGTCGTCAGAGACGACCGCGAGGAGCGCCGCGCGAGGGAGTCGGTCGCCCAGAGCGAAGCGACGGGCGACCGACGAGGCTGGGGAGGTGTGAGGCGCTGTGCGGGGCGGGTGGGACTCAAAGGGGCAGCCGTGAGGGCAACGCTTGACGACGCAAGCACCGCAGGAACGAGCGAAGCGAGTGACGAGGAGCGCAGCGAGTCACGCGAGCCGTCGCGGCTGGGGCTTTGGAGGTGTTCACCGTCGATCCGCCAGTAACGACCTATAAGCGAACGGCCGAAAATCCGGAGCCGTCTACACCACCTGCTCGCCGTCGTCGTCGTACACTTCGATGGCGTCGACCGGGCAGACCCGCGCCGCGAACTTCGCGTCGAACTCCTCGCCGTCGGGCACCTCGACCACGAACACGTCCTCGCCTTCCTCCTCGCTCCCCTGCAGGTCGGCCTTGCCGTCGTTCAGGTTCTTCTCGAAGGCGTCCCACTCGGCAACGCACTGGTACATTCCGACGCAGGTGTCACGATCGAACTTCACGCGCATGCCCTCAGTTCGACGAGGCAGTACAAAGCGCTGGCGACGCCATGCGCTGGATCGGCTCTATGAGGTATCGAACCGACCGCGGATCGAAACAGACGCGGATGCGGAATCGCCCCGAATACGGCCATCGTCAAAGGCCCAGCCGTTCGCTTATAAATCTCTGACAGTGGATCGACGGGAAACACCCTCCAAAGCCCCAGCCGCGAGGACGGCGCACGCTCGCTCCGCGCCTCTGGCAGCCGGCGGCAACGCCGCCGGCGACTGCCCTTTGAGTCCCGTCCCGCCCGCCCCGCCCCGCACCTCACGCCTCCCCAGCCTCGTCGCTGGCACCCTCCGCTTCGCTTCGGGAGCCAGCGACTCCCTCGCGCGTGCTGCTCGCGGGCCGATGGCCCGCTCGCAGGCACGCGCCGACCGCAACCGATGTTCGAGATCGATCCCCGAAGTTAACCGCTCGTCCCGCAGTCCGACCGTCCTTTTTAAGCGTCGCAGGCGCGCATCATCGCGTATGACCACGGTCTGGCTCGTCGATCGACAGTTCGACTCCAAGGGGCTCGTGCGGCTCACCTACGCCACGGAGGACGGCGAACGCATGCACACGAAAGAGCTGGCCGAACAGCGCCTCGTCACGGGCGACGGGGTCACCGCCGGCCGCGAGGTCGAGGCGACCGCGCTCGGGGAGAGTCCGGCGGACGAGATCGAGCGGTTCGCGACGGAGGCGTCGAAGATGGCCGCCGAACACGACCTCGACGACGTGGTGTGAGTCCTGAAGCGGACGACGCGGTGTAGCGCTCGACCCCACAACCGAGGCCGTTAAGGGGGAACCGCCGGAAGATGCGCGTGAAATGCCCAGTGGTGAGTACGACCCCGATACCGTTGAGCCGCGGTGGCAGCGGCGATGGGTCGACGAGGAGACGTACGCCTACCCCGACGACGACCCGGTCGATCCGAACACGGTCTTCTCTATCGACACGCCCCCGCCGACGGTATCGGGGAGCCTCCATATGGGCCACCTGTACGGCTTCACTCTCCAAGACTTCGTCGCGCGCTTCGAGCGGATGAACGGCGGTGAGACGTTCTTCCCGTTCGGGTACGACGACAACGGGATCGCCTCCGAGCGGCTCACCGAGGGCGAACTCGACATCCGCCACCAGGACTTCGAACGTCGGGAGTTCCAGGCGAAGTGCCGCGAGGTGTGCGCGCAGTACGAAGAGCAGTTCACCGAGAATGTCCAGTCGCTTGGCGTCTCCGTCGACTGGGACCACACGTACCAGACCATCGAGCCACGTGTCCAGCGCGTCTCCCAACTGTCGTTCGTCGACCTGTATGACCACGGTCGCGAGTACCGCGAGAAGGCGCCCGCGATCTGGTGTCCCGAGTGCGAGACCGCCATCTCGCAGGTCGAGACCGAGGACGACGAGCAGGCCAGCCACTTCAACGACATCGCCTTCCCCGTCGCCGGGGCCGACCCGAGCGATGACACCCCCGACGAGTTCGTCATCTCGACGACTCGCCCCGAACTCCTGCCGGCGTGCGTCGCCGTCTTCGTCCACCCCGACGACGACGAGAACCAGGACCTCGTCGGCGAGTCCGCCGAGGTCCCGCTGTTCGGCCACGAGGTGCCGATCATCGCCGACGAGCGCGTCGACATGGAGACCGGCTCCGGGATCGTGATGTGCTGTACGTTCGGCGACCAGAACGATATCGAGTGGTACCAGGTCCACGATCTGGACCTCCGAGTCGCCATCGACGAGTCCGGCCACATGACCGACGTCGCCGAGGAGTACGTGGGGCTGCACTCCGATGAGGCCCGCGAGGCTATCGTCGAAGACCTCGATGCGGCGGGCGCGCTGCTCGACCGCCGCGACATCACGCACACGGTTAACGTCCACGAGCGCTGCGGGACGAGCGTCGAGTTCCTCGTCACCGAGCAGTGGTACGTCGAGATGCTCGACAAGACCGACGAGTACCTCGAAATCGGCCGAGAGATGGAGTGGTCCCCGGAGAAGATGTTCACCCGGTACGAACACTGGGTGGAGGGGCTGCAGTGGGACTGGCTCATCTCCCGGCAGCGCTCTTCCGGGATCCCGTTCCCCGTGTGGTACTGCGAAGGCTGCGGGGAGGTCGTCGTCGCCGAGAAGGCGGACCTGCCCGTCGATCCGCTCTCGGATGACCCGCCGGTCGACGTCTGTCCCGAGTGCGGCCACGACGAGTTCGAACCCGAAGACGACGTGCTCGACACGTGGGCCACCTCCAGTCTGACCCCGCTCATCAACGCCGGCTGGGACTGGGATGAGGAGGCCGAGGCGTTCACCATGGAGCACCCGGAGCTGTATCGGTTCGACCTCCGCCCCCAGGGTCACGACATCATCAGCTTCTGGCTGTTCCACACGCTCGTCAAGTGTTACGAGCACACCGGCGAGGTCCCGTTCGAGGAGACGATGATCAACGGGCACGTCCTTGACCAGAACCGGGAGAAGATGTCCAAGTCCGTCGGCAACGTCGTCGAGCCCGAGGCCGTGCTCGAGGAGTTCCCGGTCGACGCCACGCGCTACTGGGCCGCCGGTACCGCCGTCGGCGACGATTTCCCGTTCAAGGAGAAGGACCTCCGCGCGGGCGAAAAGCTGATCCGCAAGCTGTGGAACGCCTCCAAGCTCGTCGAGTCGCTGGCGCCGGAGCCGTACCCGGACGAGCCCGACGACGAGGCGCTCCGAGAACTCGACCGGTGGCTGCTCGCCGAACTCGACGACGAGGTCGAGCGACTCACCGAGCTGTTCGAGGACCGCGCGTTCTCGAAGGCCCGCGACGAGCTCCGGAGCTTCTTCTGGAACACGTTCTGCGACGACTACCTCGAGATCGCCAAACAGCGCGATGACGAGGCCGCAGCGTACACCCTCCGGACGGCGCACCGCCGCTTCCTGAAGCTGTTCGCGCCGCTGCTCGCGCACGTGACCGAGGAGCTGTGGCACGACATGTACGCTGACGGGGCGAGCGACCCCGATGCGGTCGACGCCGCCGTGTCTGACGGCGCGCGCGATTCGATCCACCTTGCCGACTGGCCCAAGCCGATCGGAATCGACGCCGACCAGGACGCGGGTGCGGCCGCCACTGCCGTTGTCGGAACGCTGCGGAAGTACAAAAGCGAGAACCAGCTCCCGCTGAACGCCGAACTGGACGCGGTCGAGGTGTACGCCGATGTCCGCGGGTTCGAAGAGGACATCACCGGCGTGATGCACGTCGCCGACCTCACCGTTCACCCCGGCGAGGAGGCCCCGGTCGAGACGGTCGTCACCGGAATCGACCTCGACTACGCCACGGTCGGGCCGAAGTACGGCGATCAAGTCGGAGACATCGAGGCGGCGCTCGCGCAACACGAGTACGAGATCGACGGCGACGAGCTTCATGTCGCGGGCGTCACGCTCGTCGACGAGGAGTTCACGATCGAGGAGGAGCGACAGTATCAGGGCGACGGTGAGCTGTTGGAGGCGGACGACGTGGTCGTTATCGTTCGAACAGAGGCCTAGCCCTCTCTCGGCGCAGCCGTCTACAGATCCGCGCCGACGGCAGCATCGACCGAGTCGAAGCCGTCCCGGTCGAGGAGGTCGAGAACTCCCTCGTTGATGTCGCGCGCGATGCCGGGTCCCTCATAGACGAGTCCCGTGTACAGTTGTACGACGGACGCGCCCGCCCGTATCTTCTCGTAGGCGCCCTTCGCGTCCGAAATCCCTCCCACGCCGATCACCGGTACCTCGGTGCGCTCGGCGACAAACTGGATCCGCTCCGTGGCGGTCGACTCTATGGGTTTTCCCGAGAGCCCACCGCGTTCGGCCTGCTGGGGGCTCTTCAGTGAGTCCGGTCGCGACGTCGTGGTGTTGGTCGCGATCACGCCGTCGAGACCGAGGTCGTTCACCACTCCGAGCGCGTCCTCGACGGCCGGCTCCGGGAGGTCCGGCGAGAGCTTCACGAGGAGGGGGTCGGCACCTGCGTCCGCGAGGGTTCCGAGTATCTCCTCTAACGCCGCGCGATTCTGAAGCTCGCGGAGCCCCGGCGTGTTCGGGCTGGAGACGTTGACGACGAAGTAGTCGCCCGCGTCCGCGACGCGCTTGTACGTGTACAGGTAGTCGTCTGGGGCTTCGGCGAGGGGAGTCGACTTTGATTTCCCGATGTTGACTCCGACCGGAATCTCCGGTAGCGGCTCGCGATCGAGCCGGTCGCCGACGATGTCGGCACCCTCGTTGTTGAACCCCATCCGATTTATCAGGGCTTCGTCCTCGCGGAGTCGAAACAGTCGCGGTCGCGGGTTCCCGGGCTGTCGCTCGGCCGTGACGCCACCGACCTCGACGTGACCGAACCCCAGCGCGGCGAGTCCCCGTGGAATCTCCGCGTTTTTGTCGAATCCCGCTGCGACGCCCACCGGATTCGGAAACTCGTTCCCGAACGCCTCGACTCGCAGGCGTGGGTCGTTCACGGCGAACCGACTGCGGAGGAGGTCGGTCACCGGCGTCGCTTCTACCGCCCGTAACAGCCGGTGTGTCAGCCCATGTGCGGTCTCCGGCGGAAGGCCGAACAACGCTGGCTTCAACAGATCGTACGCGCCCATCGTTTCGGACTCGTCACGGACGGGCATCAATCCGCCGACCGTAGTCGAACAAACCGTTTGCGCGCACCTCGCTACGCAGCGTCTCGATCCGGCTCTTCAAAAACGCAACGCGACAGCGGATCCGAAACGTCTCAGAAGTCGTGTTCGAGGTCTTCGGGGCTGGAATCTGCCTTCTGGATGATTATCTTCCCGTCTCGGACTCGGACGAACACCTCGTCGCCGATCTCCATCCCGGCTACGGAGAGCTCGTCTTCGTGGAGGTTCACGTGGACGTTGTGGTACTCCCCCTCATCGTCCTTGGCGCCACTGGGGCTGAGCTTCTTTTTACGGACCATCGCGGTTGTACTGATCGGAATTCGCCATAGCAGACATATAAGTGTTGTTTACGCGACGACGTTCTCCGACGCCCCCTTTGTCGACGCTGTCTGTGCAACGTGCGATCGATCGACTCGCGCTCTCGATCTACTGAACCGTCTCTTGGCTGTCGACCGGCTCCCGACTCGCACCAGCAGTTGGCCTAAACCGCTAGCCCGTGCGGAGTTAGTATATAAAAGTTTTGCACCTCAGCTTTCATTTCCCCGATATATTTATTACAGGCTGTGTGTTGGGTTCGCATGGAGGATAAACCATGGTACGTGAAGACGGTAAGCGAAACTTTGCCCTTCGAGAGGAGGACGGATCGGAACCGAGCGAGTTCTCCGGAAACATGCCTCGTCAGGCTGCACTCAAGGCCGCCCGCACCCTTGAGCCCGCACCTTCCGAAGGGGAGGCTGAGCGAATCACGCTTCGTCTCCGGGAGAAGGGGACGCAGAAGATCCACGAGTACGAAGGGTGGGCCTGGAAAGACAGCGCCCCCGAGGTCGATGAGGCCGATGACAACTTCTGGCTCAACGATCTCGACGACATCACGAAGGCGAACGTCTCGAAGCAGGGGATCGAGTACATCGACGACGAGTAGCCTTCGAGGCCAGACACGTTTTTTCGCTGCCTTCGGTCGCGTAGCTATTCGCTCGTTCACACTTCCTCGCCATGAAACCGCATGACGTGGCGCCGGTAGTTCGACGGGGTTAAATACAACCCGGCCATCGTGACTAATGCGAAGAACGCACCTGCGAACTCGGGCCGTTCAACTCGGCCCGGTTTCGCTGGACTTGGAACGCTTCGATGGGTTTATGACCCCTCGAAAAGTACAATCAAGTCCGCGAAGATGAGGATTTCGCCCCCTGCGCTCCGGCGTAAGAGGAAATCTGATGTGAGCCGTGGTAGTTCGGTGTCATCCAGGTC
>NZ_JBLZNI010000035.1:0-8941 GCF_051194165.1 Halorubrum shenae
GGCGGTTGTCCTCATGCGTGAACCCACAGTCCGTCCGAGAACAGCGTTGAGACGTGTGGTTCGGCTCGACCTGCTCCGCCGAGACACCATTCTCAGGTGCTTTGTAGGAGACGTACTCGACGAGGCGGCGAAACGCCCACACGTGGTGCCACTTCGCGTGCGGGACTCGCTCTCGAATGTCGGTTAACTCCTCGAACACGAGTACGTCGCAGTCATGCTCAACGGCTTCTGAGACGATCTCGTTGGCGACCGTGTGGATGTACTGTTTCCGCCACGCTTCTTCGCGCTTTCCGAGTCGAAGCAGAGCGGTGTGCGCGGCTTGCGTCCCGCGCTGTTGCATCTCTCCGCGCCGCTTCTCGAACTCACGGCACCGGTGATCGTAGTCGTCACCCTGCCAGAAGCGTCCGGTGGAGGAGACGGCGAGGCTGTTCACACCGAGGTCGATACCGAGGACTGTCTGGTGCCCGGTATCTGCCGAAGCCTCTGTGTCGTCACCGTCGTCGCCTTCGGAGTCGTACTGGAGCGTGCTCGCTCGGAACTCGAACTTCTCTGACAGCACGTACCGTTCGTACGGTGTGGGGCTGTCCGAGGGAAGTTCAAACTCACACTCGATGCGTCCGTTGACAGTCGAAAGCGAGACGTTATTCCGGTAGAACGTCGCGCTCCGTTTGTCGTACAGCATACTCCATGAGGTGAACTCAGGTCGGCTTACTCGCTTCCCGTTTTTCCACCGGTCAACGCACCCCTTGACGGCGTGGACGCCGCGCCGGATGGCTTCTTGAACGAGGTTTGCGGTGAGGTCGGTTTCCTCGCGGAGTTCGTCGTAGAGCGCATCCCGTGCAGTCGTGTTGGCCGTTACGCATTTGCTGTAGGAGTCGTCGGACCAACAGAACTCGGCGGCACGATTGGCGCAGTGAAGGAATTGCCGAGCAGATTCGTGGAGATCGTCGCGTCGCTCGTCGGGGACGACGAGCTTGACGGGTGCAGTACGCCGGACCTCCATGTTTCAGATGTGAACCTGTCAGTTCTTAATTATTCGGGAGTCGAGTGGTCGCCGTGTGCCGGTTATGTCGGTCCATGTCGGTTTTCTCTCCGGCCTACTCGCTCCCTCCGGTCGCTCCTTGAGGCCGGAGGCTCCACCTCGAAAATGCTGAAACAGTTGGATTCACGTCAGAAATCACCTTCTCGTCGATCTCGCTCAAGCCGACTCCGACGCTACCTGTCTGTACCACTACCTTCGTCGCTAACACGTCCCCCAGCTCCGCCTGTCCAGTCGCGATCAGCCGGACGTAGCCGAGGTACGGGATGCGAACTCGCGCGACTCCTTTCACCCAGTCGGATCTGACTGGTGCGGCGAGCCCACTCGCTTGATCGTAGTTTCCGTTGTTGTCGCCGAGCGTAATGAACCCGTCGTGGGGTGCGGGACAGTGTGTGAGATCGCCACAGCTGGCGGCGCTGTGGTATCGATCGTCGGCACGGTCGTACCAGTTCTCGCCCTCCTCCACGTGAAACATCGCCCGATGGATGATCGGCGAGGCCGTCCGCCCGGGCGGCCGGTAGATCACCACCGAGCCGTAGGACCCGAACGTTCGGTAGTCGACAGCTTCACCGACTTCGTGTGTCACCACGCCGATATCGTTGTCGGCGGCGTCGGGCGCGAGTCGCCCCGGTTCGGTGACGAAGACGAGGTCGCCGACCTTCATATTCGGTTCCATGCTCCCGGACTCGACCGCGACCATCGGCGGCCACACGCCGCTGACACCGAACAGGATCAACCCGATCACGAGTACGATAGCCACGCTGGAGAGCATCTCTCGGATCCACATCAGTAGCCCCTCTCTGTCGTGGCGGAACCGGTACAGGAGTCCCTCGTCGGAGGCGCCCGCCGTTCGGTTCGTTGCGACTCGCTCTCGACTCGTTTCGCTCCGATCGCTGGCGTGTCGATCCCCGGCGAGCCGACTACGCTCACCCGGCCTCCCGGCGGTGCCTCCAGGATCTTCTGAATCGCTCTCGATGTCCTCTTCGACACCCGGACCGGTATCCTGCTCGACACCTGAATCGGTGTCTTCCTTAACACTCGGGCCGATACTCTCCTCGGAAAACGCCTCGGTATCGTCGTTTCCGTCGTCGCCGTCGCCCACACTGGCGTCGGTGGGATCGCCGTCAACGAATCGATCGTCGCCGGAATCGTCGGTCCCGGTATCGATGTCCGCCGACTCGGTCTCCCGGTCGGATTCGCCGCCTCCGTCCGACCGATCCCCTTCGTCCATTACGTTCGCGTTGACGGGTTTCGGTCATAAGCTTCCGGGTCCCGATTGTCGATGTGTTCGACGAAAGACTGGCTCCGGAACCGTTTTGGGCCGCCCTCTCGTTTCAAATGTCGTGCCGCAGGAGTCGAACGCTCGGATCGCTAAGGAACTCGCCAGACACGGATACAACGCCGAACGCGAAGCTATCACCCTCTTAGCGAGCGCGCCAAACTCCGCCAAAGCCGTCGAATCGGTCGTCGACCGCGCTCCGGACGACGCCCTGCGCATCACGTCCGATCACGTCCGTGCCGTCACGAGCGACCGATCCGGTTCCAGTGCGGATTCGACTGCTCCCGATGCGGATCCGACTGCTTCCGAAGCCGCTCCGACCGCCTCTGACGCCGAACCGGCAGCCTCTGACGCCGAACCGGCAGCCCCTGACTCCAAATCGACTGACCCTTCCGCCGACTCGACCCATGAATCGTCTCCAACCCGTACCACCCACGAATCGGCCTCTTCGACCTCGACGACCCGATCTCCAGTCGAAACAGAGGGGTCTTCTTCAGACATCGAATCCCGCTCTGACCGCAACACCGACACCGTCACCGACAGCGCCCCCCACCACGACCCCGATCTGCGGGATCTGGTGGTCGGCAACGATATGACCGGTCGAAGCACCGGTACGGGTGAGTACGACGACTTCGTCCGGACGTTCCGAGATCGCTACGAGCGGCTCTCGAAAGTCCTGCGCGGTCGCGTCAACCACCGCCCCGCCGAGGCGATCGCGGACATGCCCGGCGGGAGCGACGCCGCGATGATCGGCCTCGTCAACGACGTCCGGTCCACCAAGTCCGGCCACTGGCTGATCGAACTCGAGGACACGACCGGGACGTTCCCCGCGCTGGTGATGAAAGACAAGGGACTCGCCGACCTCGTGGACGAGATCCTGATGGACGAGTGTCTCGCCGTCGAGGGCACGCTCGCGGACGACTCCGGCATCCTGTTCGCCGACTCTCTCCACTTCCCGGACGTTCCCCGAACCCATCGGACCGGAGGCGCCGACCGTCACGTCCAAGCCGCGCTGATCTCCGACATCCACGTCGGCAGCGACGAGTTCATGGCCGACGCGTGGAGCAGCTTCACCGACTGGCTCCACACGCCCGAGGCCGAACCGGTGGAGTATCTGCTGCTCGCCGGCGACATGGTCGAAGGTGTCGGCGTCTATCCCGGTCAGGACGAGGAACTCGAGATCGTCGACATTTACGAGCAGTACGAGGCGTTCGCGGAGTACCTCAAAGAGGTACCGGCGGACACCGAGATCGTGATGATCCCGGGCAACCACGACGCGGTTCGACTCGCCGAGCCCCAACCCGGGTTCAACGACGAAATCCGCTCCATCATGGACGTCCACGACGCGCAGATCGTCTCGAACCCGGCCACCGTCTCCGTCGAGGGCGTCGAGGTGTTGATGTACCACGGCGTCTCGCTCGACGAGGTGATCGCGGAGCTCCCCGAAGAGAAGGCGAGCTACGACGAACCCCACAAGGCGATGTACCAGCTCTTAAAAAAGCGCCACGTCGCCCCCCAGTTCGGCGGCCACACCCGGGTCGCGCCGGAGGAGCGCGACTACCTCGTCATCGAGGACGTACCCGACGTGTTCCACACCGGTCACGTCCACAAGCTCGGGTGGGGGAAGTACCACAACGTCCTCGCGGTCAACTCCGGCTGCTGGCAGGCCCAGACCGACTTCCAGAAGTCCGTCAACATCGATCCCGACGCCGGCTACGCGCCCATCCTCGATCTGGACACCCTCGAGATGACCGTCAGAAAGTTCGCGTGACTCCACGGATTCCAGCGACCTCCCGCGACGCGTCCGACAGTTGAAATACCATCCCGACTCCAGCCCCGCCGTGACTTGAACGTCACCCGCGGCGAACTGGGCGGGAGCGCGACGCACCGTCGCGGGCAACGACTCCGAAGCCACGCGTCGCCTGTTCGCCATCGACGCTCTCGCCATCGAGAGGCATCGCGGACCGACTACCGGTCAATCTCGACGCGACCGCTGGTCGCGCTGTTGAGCCGCTCCACGAGCGACTCCACTTCGGGTACCGGAACCCGAAGCACGAACCGCACGCGCTCGTCGTAGTCGGCGTCGAACTCGACGCCTTCCGACTCGATCACGCCCCGGACCGTCCCCGAGTCGTCGTACGCTGTCTCCACGACCAGTCGCCGGTGCGGTCGCTCCTCGATCACGCCGGCCTCGTCGACCCCGTCTTTCACCGCCCGCGAGTAGGCACGCGCGAGTCCGCCGACGCCGAGGTTCGTCCCGCCGTAGTACCGGGTTACCACCGCGACGACGTTCCGGATCTCGCGCTGTTGGAGCACGTTAAGCGCCGGCTTCCCCGCCGAGCCGGTCGGCTCGCCGTCGTCAGAGGAGTACTCCCGGAGCATGACCTCGCTGCCGGGCGTCCGGGCAGAGGCCTCGCCGGCGGGAACCCGGTACGCCGGCACGTTGTGGGTCGCGTCGTCGTACTCGGTCCGGACGCGATCGATGAACGCCTCGGCCGCCGCTACCGTGTCGGCCGGCGAGACGTGCCCGAGGAACTCCGAGCCCTGCACCTCGAACGCCGCCGTCGCGGACTCCTCGACCGTCAGGTACGTCTCGGTCATGCGCTGTCCTCGTCGGCCGCGGCCCCCTCCCGCCGCTCGATCACGACGCTCGTCGGCGGCGCGAGCCGATACAGCGCGAGGAACGCGACGATGCCGACGATCTCTGCGCCCTTGCCGACGATCGCGAGCGGGTCGCTCACGAGTGCCGCCGCGACACCGCCGCCGTGCCATCCCGCGTAGCCGACGAGGAACGCCGCGAGCGTGCCGGCGCCCAGCGCGTACAGCCGCCGGTACTCGTCCGCGCGCAGCGTCGCGACCGCGACAGCGACCGTGAACACCCCGCCGAGCAGAAACACGTAGGGGCGCGCGTCGGTGGCCCCACCGAGCCGTGGCCACGCCCACAGGAAGTGGACGGTCGCGCTCAGCGCCGCGGTCTGTGCGGCCACCGCCCGAAGGAGACGTTTTCGCGTCGCGTCGCGGCCGGAGTACGAACGGTCCGAACCGATTCCCGTCGCGCTCGTCGAGTCACTCTCACGGCTCGTCGGGTCACTCTCACGGCTCATCGGGTCATTCCCAAGGGTGGTTCCCCGGCGTGTCGGGCCACAGCGGGTACCAGTAGGACTCGTCGTCTTCGAGCCCGAGCTCCCCGTCGAGAACGGACTGGAGTTTGAACTCGACCTGCTGGTTCCGGTCGTTCGTCCCCTTCGGCGAGAACGGGTAGTACGCGCCGCGTCGGAACGAGTAGATCCAGTAGGCGTCGACGCCGTCGCGTTCGAACCCGAAGACAGCGGCGAGTAGGCGGGAGCCGAACCCCTCTTCGATGAACTGGTCGGCCGCGAAGTGGATGCTCGTCACCAGGTCTTCCGGGTCGTCATCCTCCAGCACGAACCACTGGTAGCCGTGGTCGTCCTCGTGTCGGTGAAACCCGGTTCCGGTGTCGATCTCGCCGGCCTCCAGAATTGCCTCGACCGTCTCGACCGCGTCGTCGAACCGGGTGCTGTCGACGCCGGAAAAACACAGCGCGGCCTCCCCGCAGTGGTCGTAGCTGAGGTCGGCCTCCATCGTCATGTACGCGGTCGACATCCCGAAGAGGTCCTCGGGGTCGGCCTCGCGGGTCGCGTCTGTCTCGGCGCTCGTCCCGAGTACGGCGCGGATCGTGTCGAAGATGCCCATCTATGGGCACGGCTAGGTGACGCGGGGTTTAGGGGTTTCCGTCGGGAGCGCGAGTTCCTCGTCGCCCCCGCTACTCTTCAGACTCCTCGACGGGGTCGAGGTACGCCAACACACCGCGCGCGTTCAGGCTCGCGTCGGCTCTGGCGCGCTCCGGGTTCCAGAACTCCACCTCCCGGCTCGCCTCTTCGAAGTACTCGACGACGGCCTCGTCGTCGCCGAGCGCCTCGCGCTTCTCTCGGACGGCTTCGACCCATTCGACGTACGCCCGCTTCCCCTCGCCGATCAGCGACGGCTCGTACTCGCGCGGACCGAAATGGCCGAAACAAAGGTACTCCGGGTCGATCTCCTCGATCGCCGAGAGGTCTCTGAGACACTGATCAAGGTCGAACTGCGGCGGCGGCGAGGTGGGACGAACCGCGTCGACCTCCGGGACGTAGATCCCGGCGGCGTCGGCCGTGAAGATAACGTCGGCGTCGGGCTCGTGGTAGAACGCGTGGTGGGGTGCGTGACCGGGCGCTTCGTGGACGACGAGCTCGCGGTCGCCGAGGTCGATCCGGTCACCCTCGACGAGCCCCGCGATGCGGTCCTCGGGGACGGGTGCGGGTTCGTCGTAGTACTGCCACTGGTCCTGCACGGCGGATTTCGTGCCGGCGACGAGCGCCCCCGGATCGACGAGGTGTCGGACTCCCTTCTCGGGAACGCGGACCTCGGCGTTCGGGTAGCGCTCGGCGAGGTGGCCCGCGCCGCCCGCGTGATCGAGGTGGGCGTGGGTGGGAAGGATCCACGCCAGCTCCTCGCGGTCGATCCCGATCTCGTCGAGCGTCTCGAACAGCCCCTCGCGGTTCGCTCCCGTGCCGGTGTCTATCACGACCGGCCGCTCGGCGTCGTACACGTACACGGCTCCGTACTCGTCGGTGTCGTACATCCCGGTGTCGTGGACATACAGGTCCGGCACCCCGCCGACTGCCTCGAACTCGCCTGCGTGCATGTCGACACGACTGCCGCGCGACGACTTTTAACGATCGGTCGGGGCGAAGCAGCTCGGAGAGATTGACCGCCGGGTCGTGGCGGATCCTTATGGTCGCTCCGCCCGACGGGTCCGTATGCGCGCGCTCGTCACCGGGGCCACGGGATTCGTTGGGAGCCGGCTCGTCCCGGCGCTCCTCGACAGGGGTCACGAAGTGATCGCTCTCGTCCGAGATGCCGATGGGTACGCCCCGCCTGCAGACGTTCACGTCGTGGAGGGCGATCTCCTCGAACCCGACACCTTACCGCCTGCGTTCGAGATCGACGGCGAGCCCGTCGACGCCGCCTACTACCTCGTTCACTCGATGGACGGCGGTCCGGGCTACGAGGAGCGGGACCGCAACTGCGCTCAGAACTTCGTCGAGGCGGCGTCGGACGCGGGTACCGATCGGATCATCTACCTCGGCGGACTCGGCGAGGACCGAGAAGACCTCTCCGAGCACCTCAAGTCCCGCCGCGAGGTCGAACAGATCCTCGGAACCGGCGACCCGGCGCTCACGACGCTCCGGGCGGCGATCATCGTCGGCGCCGGCAGCGCGAGCTTCGAGGTGATTCACGGACTCGCCAGCAGGCTTCCGGTGATGACCACGCCGAAGTGGGTCGACACCCTCTGTCAACCGATCGCGATCGACGACGTGGTCGGCTATCTCCTCGGCGCTCTTGAGGAGCCGGCGACCGCCGATGACACCTTCGAGATAGGCGGTCCGAGCGTGTTGACGTACGCGGAGATCCTCCGTCAGACCCGTCGCCAGCTCGGCCACAGACTGTGGATAATCCGGGTGCCCGTGTTGAGCCCGGGGCTGTCGGCGAGGTGGCTCCGGCTGGTCACCGACGTGAACCCCTACCTCGCGCGCTCGCTCGTCGAGGGACTCCGCAACACCGTGATCGTCGAGGACGATCGGATCCGCGATCTCGTGCCGATCGACCAGACGCCGTTCGAGGTTGCGGTCGCGCGTGCGATCGACGAACTGAATCAACCGGAAGAGGCTCGGTCGTGAGCCGAAACTACGGTGAGACGTGGGTCTACGAGAGTCTCGTCGGCGGGATTCCCGGGCTCGGTATTTCCCGGTCGCTCGCGGTCGGTATCCAGTTTGTCCTGTTCGAGGTCGGCGTGATCGCGCTCGGCTGGTACTACGGGCTGTGGGACGCGGTCCTCGCCGGGAGCGTCGCCGTCGTCGTGGCGGCCGTCGGCAGTGTCGAGATGCACCGACTCGGTGCGATCAACCGTCGCCTTCCGACGCCGGCGTCGCACAAGCGACTGCTGTTCGGGTCGAGCATCGAGATCGTCCTCGGGGTACTGGCGTTCATCGCTCTCGTCACGTACATGATCGCGTGGGACGGCGCCCTGATCGAGCGCCTGTTCGGGACCGATCCGCCGGTACCGGTCGTCTACCTCACGCTGCTAATCCTCTGGGATCTCACCTACCGAATCGGCACCTCGTGGTGGAGCGCGGTCATCGCGTTGTGGCGCGCGGTCCACGTGGACCTCCCACCGGCGGCGACCTCGCGAGTCAGACGGCTCGACGCGGAGAACATCGCGTTCTCGGCGATTCAGCTGGCGCTCGTTCCCTTCCTGCTCGAGGAACCGGTCCTGCTCGGGGCGGTCGTCGGACACGTTTTCGCGGTCGCGATCGTCTGTTCCGCGGCGATCGCGCTGTCTTGAGTGCGTCGTCACGACTCAGCGACGGATATCGATCTTGCTCACGGGATCTGCCGAATCAGAGAAAAAGGTCGTGAACCGCCGACTCACTCGCCCTGTAGCTCTTGGAACTTATAAAAAAACAAGGAGAATACCTGACCCTTTAGGGTCAGGATGAATCCGACAACGCCTCCACAATCCACCATCGATGGCAGGGCCGGATATTCCACCGTTCTCAACCCGG
>NZ_JBLZNI010000036.1:0-6794 GCF_051194165.1 Halorubrum shenae
CCGGGTTGAGAACGGTGGAATATCCGGCCCTGCCATCGATGGTGGATTGTGGAGGCGTTGTCGGATTCATCCTGACCGTAAAGGGTCAGGTATTCTCCTTGTTTTTTTATAATTCCAACGCCCCAGCGGGAGGGCGGCGCAGGCGACGTAAGCAGCGTGGCGCACGGCGCCACGGGCAGCCGGCGGCGATAGTGGTCGTCTTCTGGATTGAAACGAGAGTGTGTCAAAACCTCACGAGGCGATCGCTCGCGGCCACAACACTATCCCGGTACGAACCGTATCCACGCCCATGCGCTCCGAAGACGAAATTCGCGAGCAGTACGAGTTCCTCCGCGAGCAGCTCGATGACGAGGAAATGAACCACCGCGGCGTCGAGGAGCTGTTCACCCACTACAAGCGCGCGATCGGCTGGGTGTTAGAAGAAGAACACATGTAGCGCGCGCTCGTTAGCTTTATCAACCGGTACCCGCTACAACTATGTGACGCTTCGTCTGGAGGGCCGAAGCGTCAGCGGGGACCAATGGCAGGCCTGACGCGGCTTTTTTCCGCGTCGGGCGTGCCTCTTTCCGACGACTGCTAACACCCAAGAGCGATAGCCCCGTCGTCGCACGTGACGGCCGCCGTTCGTCCTGTTGTGAACACATCATAGAGCAGAAACGACTGCCAGCGGCTCAATCGCGAGTAGACGAGTCTCACAGTTGCTCCGTTGACAGAACGGATCCCGGTACATATGCGGATCAAGGGGGCGGTGACAGAGAGATAGCAACTTCTTATAACGGTATATTTATTTATTTAGGATAGATATGTACGGACTGTTGCATGTATGACCTCACAGGTTTCCAACGTGACCTGCTCTACGTGATCGCCGGTTTGGACGAGCCTCACGGACTCGCCATCAAAGACGAACTCGAGGATTACTACGAGAAGGAGATCCACCACGGTCGGCTCTATCCGAACCTCGATACGCTCGTCGAGAAGGGCCTCGTCGAGAAGGGGCAACGCGACCGACGCACGAACTACTACACGCTGACCCGGCGCGGCCGGCGCGAAATCGACGCGCGGACCGAGTGGGAGTCGGAGTACGTCGATCACTGATCAACCGATCCAGCCGATCCAGCCGACACAGCCGACCCGGTCGATCCAGCTGACTTAGCCGACGCAACGTCGGTCCGTAGTGACCGGTCTCTCGTTTCCGTCGCTTCTGTCTCCTACCGGTTTTCCGTCTGGTAGCGTTCAGCCACTCGGTTGCAGTTTCCGCGCGAGCGGTGCCGACCACCACCGCGTCTGGCCGGTATTTATACCACTCCCGATCCTACGATCGGATATGGACGTGGCCCCGGACATCGACGCCGCGGCCGGCGAATCCGTCGTCGTGATCGGCGGCGGGTTCGGTGGCCTCTCGACCGCGTGTTACCTCGCCGACGCCGGCGCGGACGTGACCCTCTTGGAGAAGAACGAGCAGCTCGGCGGACGCGCGAGCCGACTGGAGACCGACGGGTTCCGGTTCGACATGGGACCGTCGTGGTACCTCATGCCGGACGTGTTCGAACGGTTCTTCGGTCACTTCGGACGCGAGCCGTCGGAGTTCTACAAGTTAGAGCGGCTCGACCCCCACTACCGGGTGTTCTGGAAGGACGGCGACAAGGTCGACGTGCTCCCCGACCGCGAGGCGAACAAGGCCCTCTTCGAGGAGTACGAGCCCGGCGCGGGCGAGGCGTTCGAGGACTACTTAGAAGAGTCCGAGCGCACCTACGAGATCGGGATGGAACACTTCGTCTACGAGGACCGCCCGCGCCTCCGCGATTACGTCGACAAAGACGTCCTCCGCTACTCGTGGGGGCTCTCCCTGTTAGGCAAGATGCAGGGACACGTCGAGAAGTACTTCGATCACCCGAAGCTCCAGCAGCTGATGCAGTACACGCTCGTCTTCTTGGGCGGCTCGCCGACGAACACCCCCGCGCTGTACAACCTGATGAGCCACGTCGACTACAACATGGGCGTCTACTACCCCGAGGGCGGGATCGGCGCCGTCGTCGACGGCATCGTCGAGCTCGGCGAGGACCTCGGCGTCGAGTACGTCACCGACGCCGAGGTGACGGCCATCGAAGGGCGCCGCGGGGGCTTCGCGCTCGACACCGCCGACGGCGAGCGCTACCTGGCGGACCTGGTCGTTTCCGACGCCGACTACACCCACACCGAACAGGAACTGCTTCCGAAGCACAAGCGGCAGTACAGCGAGGAGTACTGGGAGACGCGGACGTACGCGCCCTCCGCGTTCCTGCTGTACCTCGGCGTCGAGGGCGACGTGCCGAACCTCGAACACCACACGTTGGTGTTGCCGACGGGGTGGGACCGCCACTTCGAGCAGATATTCGACGACCCCGCGTGGCCAGACGATCCCGCCTACTACCTCTGTGTGCCCTCCCAGACCGACGACACCGTCGCACCCGAGGGGCACAGCAACTTGTTCGCGCTGGTCCCCATCGCGCCCGGGCTGGAGGACACCCCCGAACTGCGCGAGGAGTACCGCGACCTCGTGTTGGACGACATCGCCGAGAACACCGGCACGGAGCTGCACGACCGGATCGTCTTCGAGGAGACGTTCTGCGTCGACGACTTCGCCGACCGGTACAACAGCTATCAGGGGAGCGCGCTGGGGCTGGCCCACACGCTGCGACAGACCTCGCTGCTTCGGCCGCCCCACCGCTCTGAGGCGGTCGACGGGCTCTACTTCACGGGGTCGACGACGACCCCCGGAATCGGCGTCCCGATGTGTCTCATCAGCGGACAGCTGACCGCCGAGGAGCTGTCGAAGACGGCGTGATCGGTGCCGTGAGCGACACCGACCATACCGCGGCTCCCGGCCGACGCTCGACCGCCGACTTCCTCCGGTACCTGCTGGTACTGTCGCGGCCGCGGTTCTGGCTGTACCTCGCCGGCCCCGTCGCCGTCGGCGTCACCTACGGGATCTCCGACGTGAGCGGGCTGTTCACGCCGGTCACGGTCGGGCTCGCCGCGTACTTCCTCGTGCCGGCGAACGTCTTCCTCTACGGCGTCAACGACGCCTTCGACGCCGACATCGACGAGCTGAACCCGAAGAAGGAGGGCCGCGAGGCGCGCTGGCGGGGCGACCGACTCGTCGCGATCGCGGTGGCCGTCTCGGCCGCGCTCGGCCTCGCCGCGTTCGCGGCCACGCCGCGGGTCGCGTGGCCCTACCTCGCCGGCTTCCTGCTGCTCGGCGCCGCCTACAGCGCCCCCCCGGTGCGGTTCAAGACGACACCGCTGCTCGACTCCGTCTCGAACGGGCTATACGTCCTTCCGGGCGCGGCCGCGTACGCCGCCGTGGCCGGAACACACCCGCCGCTCGCGGCGCTCACGGGCGCGTGGCTCTGGGCGATGGGGATGCACACCTTCTCCGCGATCCCCGACATCGAGCCTGACCGCGCCGCCGGGATCCGAACGACGGCGACGCTTCTCGGGGAGAGTCGGACGTACGTGTACTGCCTCGGTTGCTGGCTCGCCGCCGCGTTCGCGTTCGCCGCGGTCGACGTCCGACTCGGTCTGCTGCTCGGCGTCTACCCGGTCTTCGTCGCGTGGGTCGCCCGGTCGTCGATCGCGGTCGACCGCGCGTACTGGTGGTTCCCGGCGCTGAACACCGCCGTCGGCACCCTGCTGGCGATGGGCGGTCTCTGGCGCGTCTACCCGATCACGGAGGCGCTCGCGTGAGCGACTCCCCCTCCTCTTCCGCCTCGACGCCGGGGGGGCTCGACGCGCTCCGCGCTCGCGTCCCCGACACGCGCGGCGAAGCAGAGCGACTGCTCGACCGAACCGTCCGCGAGAACCGGTTCACGATCGCCGTGCTGTTCCCGCTCGTCGGCGCGATCGCCCTCGTCGGCAGCGCGGAGGGGTGGGTGCCCGAGCCGCTCGCCTTTCACCCGTGGTTCGTGCTGTTCGGCGTGCTGGTGATGCGGTCGCCGCTCGTCGTCGGGGTGTTACCCGCGCTCGACCGCCGTGCGGTCGGGTGGATCGGCGTGCTCATCGCGTACACCTACGCGATCGAGCTGTTCGGCGTCGTCACCGGGTGGCCGTACGGCAGCTTCGAGTACGTCGTCGACCTCGGACCGATGCTCAGCGGGGTCCCGCTGGCGCTCCCCGTCTTCTTCATCCCGCTCGTGATGAACGCGTACCTGCTCTGTCTCCTGCTGCTCGGCTCGCGGGCCTCGAACGGCTGGCTCCGGCTCGCGACCGTGATCGCCGCGGTGGTCGCGATGGACGTCGTGCTCGATCCCGGTGCGGTCGCGCTCGGCTTCTGGAGCTTCGGCGGCGGCGCCTTCTTCGGCGTTCCGCTGTCGAACTACGCCGGGTGGGTGTTGTCGGCGACGGTCGCGGTGGTCACGCTCGACCGCGCGTTCGCGGGGACGACGCTCGCCGACCGACTGCGGGACTGCGAGTTCATGCTCGACGACATGGTGAGCTTCGTGATCCTCTGGGGCGGGATCAACCTCTGGTACGGGAATCTCCTCCCCGCCGCCGTCGCGGTCGCGTTCGGTGTCGGACTCGTTCGCGCCGATCGGTTCGACGCGACCTTGTTCACGCAGTGGCGGTGAAGCGGCGGGCGACCGACCGCGACTCGGGACCGCTTATATATGTCCCGCTCGTTCACGTACGCATGAGCGTTCGCGTCACGAACCACCGATCGGAGGAGACCGAATGAGCGGGCTCGCGATCAAGTACGGCACCCACGAGCGGGTCCGGGAGATCGTCGACCGCCTGACCTACTGCGCCGAACACGTCAGCGTCGCGTTCGACGGCTGGGACGAGCCCCACGTCAAGGGGCCGGGGCTCTACTTCGCGGTCGTCGCCGACCGCGACTACGGCGACTACGCCGACCCGATGGGCGACAACCGGTGGCCACGCGAGCGCTGTCCGACGGTGTTCACGGAGAACGAGTTTATCGAGGCGGCCGAGTCGGTGAGTCGAGAGCAGGACGGCGCCATCGTCGTCGCGGTCGACGGCGAGATCGAGGCGCAGATGGTACGATTCCGGGACCTGGGTAGCCGTAGCGGCGAGACGAAGCTGGTCGACGACGTGAGCTACGAGCCGTGGATGGGTTCGCGGCACATGAGCGCGATCGAGACGTCGACCCGCCCGGGGGTCGTGGCGACCGTGACGCTGAGCGAGGAGACGGGACGGGTGAGCGTGTTCCGCGACGGCGATGCGGAGTCGATGACGCGCGACGAGCTCGGCGGGGCGTGGCGCGCGGAGTCAGTGACCCACGACTGAAGTCGTGGGCTTGTCAGTGGACTCGCCTTCTGCCGTCGAATCGACGGAGGCGGTAAATCCGCCGTTCAGGTTCAGCGTCCCTGACTTGAGCGCACACTGACAGGGTGCGCCTCCACTCGAAGACTTTTGCCCCGAGCGGAGACGTTTGAGAAGTTTGCGAGCAATGTTCTTGCTCGCGTTGTAGTCCGCGTTCAGTTCGTATTCGCACTTTTGACACACGAACTGGTGTTTCGATCGCCGATTCGTCTCGTGGGTAAAGCCGCAGTTCGAACACCGCTGGCTCGTGTACGCCGGGCTTATCTGCTCGACCTCGATACCGAGCATTTCGGCTTTGTACTCAACGTACTCGTACAAGCGCCGGAACGCCCACGCGTGGAAGCGCTTGACGCCAGCCATTCGCTCGCGAATGTCAGTCAGGTTCTCGAACGCGACATGCGTACAGCCGTGGTCGCGAGCTTCGTCGAGAATCTGGTTCGAGGCGCGATGAAGTTCATCTTGCATCCAGCGGTGTTCTCGATCGTCCATCGACTGGATCGACAGGTGAGCCGATCGCGTGCCCGCCTGTTGCATCGACCCGCGCGTCTTCTCGAACTCGCGGCGTCGATGGTTTATCTCGTCGGCGTTTCCGATGAACACACCGGTAGAAGTCACGGCCAGCGAGCCGTCCACGTTCAGATCAACGCCAAGGACTGTTCTGTGCTTGGCGTCAGCAGAAGCAGCCGTGGACTGCTCGTGTTCGTCGCGTTCGGTGCGGCGCATTCGTGCGTGGAGGTAGAATGAGTCGGTCGAGCGGTCGTACTGGAGCGTGGACATCCGGAACTCGTAGTCCTCGTTCAGCAGATACTCGCCGATCGGTGTCCCCTCGGGATCGTCAGGTATCACGTACTCACACTCGACGCGTCCGTTTATTGTTGAAAGGGACACGTGATCGCGGTGGAACGTCGCACTTCGCTTGTCGTAGACGACGCTCCACGCGTCGAAGTGCGGTTGACTGGTGGTCTCACCTTTTTTGAGTCGGGCAACACCGCTTTTGGTGGCCTCGATGGCGCGTCGAATCCCTTTCTGGACGAGATTTGCTGTCAACTCTGTTTCGTCCCGGAGTCGCTCGTAGAGCGCGTTCTCGGCTTTCTGTTTCGAGGTGACACAGTACTCGTTCGGGTGTCTCCACGCCCATTCCGCGGTCGTGTTCGCACAGTGGAGGAACTGATCGTTCGTCTGATGGAGGTCGTCGCACCGCTCGCCGGGCACGTCGAGTTTGACTTTGACGGTCCGAATTACGTCCCCCATCCGTGTTTCACATTTTGATCTATTTATTTATAAATTCTACGGCTGGTGGGGAGTCAGGTTACTATCGCTCGTGGTCTGTTGCGGGGAGTATCAGATTCATTTCACGTCATCAGAACTCTATGAGTTCTGATTGGCTCACGAGACGCATAATGACTAAGATAATTTTTGAAAGTTAAGGAAGTTCTGACACCACTTCTTTGCGAAGCTAACTCGTTCTGTGATTT
>NZ_JBLZNI010000037.1:0-5431 GCF_051194165.1 Halorubrum shenae
ATGAGGATTTCGCCCCCTGCGCTCCGGCGTAAGAGGAAATCTGATGTGAGCCGTGGTAGTTCGGTGTCATCCAGGTCGCTGGGTGGACCGGATACCACATAGACCATGCAATGGTGTTTTGGCTTATCGCAAGTCAAAACCCGCCAACACCCCTCTGAGCCGGGAATCAGGCTCAGAGGTTATACATTCCGGTTGATCCTGCCGGAGGCCATTGCTATTGGGATTCGATTTAGCCATGCTAGTCGCACGAGTTCACACTCGTGGCGAATAGCTCAGTAACACGTGGCCAAACTACCCTTCGGAACACAATACCCTCGGGAAACTGAGGCTAATAGTGTATATCACATCACACCTGGAATGAGTGATGTGCCAAACGCTCCGGCGCCGAAGGATGTGGCTGCGGCCGATTAGGTAGACGGTGGGGTAACGGCCCACCGTGCCAATAATCGGTACGGGTCATGAGAGTGAGAACCCGGAGACGGAATCTGAGACAAGATTCCGGGCCCTACGGGGCGCAGCAGGCGCGAAACCTTTACACTGCACGCCAGTGCGATAAGGGAATCCCAAGTGCGTAGGCATAGAGCCTACGCTTTTGTCCACCGTAGGGAGGTGGACGAATAAGGGCTGGGCAAGACCGGTGCCAGCCGCCGCGGTAATACCGGCAGCCCGAGTGATGGCCGATCTTATTGGGCCTAAAGCGTCCGTAGCTGGCCGCGCAAGTCTATCGGAAAATCCACCCGCTCAACGGGTGGGCGTCCGGTAGAAACTGCGTGGCTTGGGACCGGAAGGCGCGACGGGTACGTCCGGGGTAGGAGTGAAATCCTGTAATCCTGGACGGACCGCCGATGGCGAAAGCACGTCGCGAGGACGGATCCGACAGTGAGGGACGAAAGCTAGGGTCTCGAACCGGATTAGATACCCGGGTAGTCCTAGCCGTAAACAATGTCTGTTAGGTGTGGCTCCCGCTACGAGCGGGTGCTGTGCCGTAGGGAAGCCGCTAAACAGACCGCCTGGGAAGTACGTCCGCAAGGATGAAACTTAAAGGAATTGGCGGGGGAGCACTACAACCGGAGGAGCCTGCGGTTTAATTGGACTCAACGCCGGACATCTCACCAGCATCGACTGTAATAATGACGATCAGGTTGATGACCTTATTCGAGTTTCAGAGAGGAGGTGCATGGCCGCCGTCAGCTCGTACCGTGAGGCGTCCTGTTAAGTCAGGCAACGAGCGAGACCCGCATCCTTACTTGCCAGCAGCACTGCGAAGTGGCTGGGGACAGTAGGGAGACCGCCGTGGCCAACACGGAGGAAGGAACGGGCAACGGTAGGTCAGTATGCCCCGAATGTGCTGGGCAACACGCGGGCTACAATGGTCGAGACAAAGGGTTCCAACTCCGAAAGGAGACGGTAATCTCAGAAACTCGATCGTAGTTCGGATTGTGGGCTGCAACTCGCCCACATGAAGCTGGATTCGGTAGTAATCGCGTGTCATAAGCGCGCGGTGAATACGTCCCTGCTCCTTGCACACACCGCCCGTCAAAGCACCCGAGTGAGGTCCGGATGAGGCTCGTTTCACGAGTCGAATCTGGGCTTCGCAAGGGGGCTTAAGTCGTAACAAGGTAGCCGTAGGGGAATCTGCGGCTGGATCACCTCCACAGACCCGAGACTCGCCCTCTGGGCGAGCTCACCTTTCGACCGTCTTTCGAGACGGTCACTATTCATGCACGGTCTCTGTGTCCGCCCACCCGCCGGCCTGGACACCGACGAACTACCACGGTTCACACCACGCAATACTCCTTCCCAATCGGGAAGGTGGGCTCATAGCTCAGCGGTAGAGTGCCTCCCTTGCAAGGAGGATGCCCTGGGTTCGAATCCCAGTGAGTCCATGTCAGCCTCGGTCCGAATCCGTCCCCTTAAGTGGGAGACGCGATTCGGATTGAGTAGACGACGACCGATGCACCATCCCGGGAAACCGCGGATGGGAAGGGTTCGACGGACACGCTCCATGCCTGGACGTGATCCAATGACGACCGTGTATACGTGCGATCCAGACGTCCACTGAACTCATACGAGTTCGTGGAACGTCAGTGAACCATATACAGTCGGGTGACATTTAGTCACTTGACACCGTCAGCGGTTCTTTATTGAATCGACTGACACACTACTGGCTACTGTGCCAGCTGGTGAATGGCTCGGCTCGAGAGCCGATGAAGGACGTGCCAAGCTGCGAAAAGCTCATGGGACCCGCATGGAGGGGAAGAACATGAGATTTCCGAATCGGAATCCGTTTACAATTGCCACGCGCAATAGGGAACTCCCTGAATTGAAACATCTCAGTAAGGGAAGGAAAAGAACGCAACAGCGATGTCGTGAGTAACCGCGAGTAAAAGCGATACAGCCCAAACCGAAGGTCTTCGGACCAATGTGGTGTTCGGGTTGACAACCAAAACGCGAACTCTCATTCGAAGTCTCCTGGAACGGAGCGTGAAACAGGGTGACAACCCCGTAGAATGAGGCAGTACCGTTGGCGTCAATACCAGAGTAGCAGGGGTCGGATATCCTCTGTGAACAACTCAGGCATCCCCTGAGAAGGCTAAACACTCCTCGAGACCGATAGCGAACAAGTAGCGTGAGCGAACGCTGAAAAGCACCCCGAGAAGGGCGGTGCAATAGGGCCTGAAATCAGCTGGCGATCGAGCGACAGGGCGTACAAGGCGTCTCTTGAAACGACCGAGAAGCGATTCTCTAGTAGGAAGAGAGACGAGCCGACGTCGTGTCGTGCGTTTTGAAAAACGACCCAGGGAGTGCACTTGATTGGCGAGTCTAACCCGTGAACCGGGGAAGGCGCAGGGAAACCGATACGGCCGCAGCACTATGTGCGAGGGCCACCGTGTTCAAGCGCGGGGAGTCAATTGGGTGCGACCCGAAACCAGGCGATCTATACGCAGGCAGGGTGAAGCGTGGCGAAAGCCACGTGGAGGCCCGTTAGAGGTGGTATTCTACAATATCCTCTCGTGATCTGCGCATAGGGGTGAAAGGCCCATCGAGCCTGGCAACAGCTGGTTCCAACCGAAACATGTCGAAGCATGACCTCTTCCGAGATAGCCCGCGGGGTAGAGCTACCGATTGGATGACCCGCCTCCGAGAGGAGTCGGCCATCCTGTCGAACTCCAAACCCGCAGGCGTTGTAGACGAAGGGAGTCCGGTGCGCGGGGTAAGCCTGTGTACCGTGAGGGGAACAACCCAGAGCCGGGTTAAGGTCCCAAAGTGTAGATTAAGTGCGATTCGAAGGTGGTCTCAAGCCCTAAACAGCCGGGAGGTGAGCTTAGAAGCAGCTACCCTCTAAGAAAAGCGTAACAGCTTACCGGCCGAGGTTTGAGGCGCCCAAAATGATCGGGGCTCAAATCTACCACCGAGACCTGGCCGTGCCCTTGACAGGGGCAACCGCGTAGGTTGGCGTTCTGTTCGGATGGAAGCACGGGTGAGAACTCGTGTGGACCGTTCAGAAACGACAATCCTGGTCACAGTAGCAGCGATAGTCGGGTGAGAACCTCGACGGCCTGATGAGCAAGGGTTCCTCGGCACTGCCACTCAGCCGAGGGTCAGCCGGTCCTAAGATGTACCGTAATTCGACTACATCAACGGGAAACTGGTTAAGATTCCAGTGCCATCGTGCAGTAAACGTCGACGCCGTGTGGAACGCTGAGCCGGGCCTTCGCCCGGTCAAATCGTGGAAACTCGTGGAAGCCGTCACGGCACGAAGCGAGCGAAGCGCGAGATAGCGAAAGTCAGCCGTACATAGGGCCCGTGAAAAGACAAGCACGATGTCCGTACCGAGATCCGACACAGGTGCTCTGGCAGCGCAAGCCAAGGCCTGTCGGGAGAACCGACGTTAGGGAATTCGGCAAGTTAGTCCCGTACCTTCGGAAGAAGGGATGCCTGCTCTCGACGGAGCAGGTCGCAGTGACTCGGGCGCTCCGACTGTCTAATAACAACACAGGTGACCGCAAATCCGCAAGGACTCGTACGGTCACTGAATCCTGCCCAGTGCGGGTATCTGAACACCAAGTACAATTGGACGAAGGACCCGTCAACGGCGGGGGTAACTATGACCCTCTTAAGGTAGCGTAGTACCTTGCCGCTTCAGTAGCGGCTTGCATGAATGGATAAACGAGAGCGCCACTGTCCCAACGTTGGACCCGGTGAACTGTACGTTCCAGTGCGGAGTCTGGAGACCCCCAAGGGGAAGCGAAGACCCTATAGAGCTTTACTGCAGGCTGTCGCTGAGACGTGGTCGCCGATGTGCAGCATAGGTAGGAGTCATTACACAGGTACCCGCGCCAGCGGGCCACCGAGACAGCATTGAAATACTACCCGTCGGTGACTGCGACTCTCACTCCGGGAGGAGTACACCGGTAGCCGGGCAGTTTGACTGGGGCGGTACGCGCTCGAAAAGATATCGAGCGCGCCCGAAGATCATCTCAGCCGGGTCGGGAATCCGGCGAAGAGCGCAAGAGCACAAGATGGTCTGACAGTGTCATTCCCAACGAGTGACGCTGACGCGAAAGCGTGGTCTAGCGAACCTACGAGGCTCCGGAATGGGGCCCGTAGATGACAGAAAAGCTACCTTAGGGATAACAGAGTCGTCACCCGCAAGAGCACATATCGACCGGGTGGCTTGCTACCTCGATGTCGGTTCCCTCCATCCTGCCCGTGCAGAAGCGGGCAAGGGTGAGGTTGTTCGCCTATTAAAGGAGGTCGTGAGCTGGGTTTAGACCGTCGTGAGACAGGTCGGCTGCTATCTATTGGGGGTGTCAAGGTACTTGACGTGAACGAACGTATAGTACGAGAGGAACTACGTTTGGTCGCCACTGGTGTACCGGTTGTGTGAGAACGCAATGCCGGGTAGCCACGCGACACGGGGTAAGAGCTGAACGCATCTAAGCTCGAAACCCACATGGAAAAGAAGTACCGATGAGGTCACTCGTAGAAGACGAGTTCGATAGACTCGGGATGTACGCACCGAGGCAACGAGGTGTTGAGTCCACGAGCACTAACAGACCGAAGCCACAGTCATACGGCACTGACACCACAGGTCGTATGAGTTCAGGCGGTAACTGGATCGCACATATACACGGTCGGCCGATCATTCGATCGGAACCACCGACACAGGCGTCTCTCCCACAGGATTGTGAGAGAGTCTCGGTTCGAGACCGAGAGTCGGCGTAAAGGCGGCCAGAGCGGTGGGGAAACACCCGTACCCATTCCGAACACGGAAGTTAAGCCCACCAGCGTACCGGGAAGTACTGGAGTGAGCGATCCTCTGGGAACCGCGGTTCGCCGCCTGCCCATTCATCCGGGAGTATACTCCCACACACTTTCAGCCCACGGACATCGTGTCCGTGGGCTGTGTTGCTATACAGCGAGCGGT
>NZ_JBLZNI010000038.1:0-5079 GCF_051194165.1 Halorubrum shenae
GAACAACTGAAGTCTCCCGCTTCAACTCCTTTGATTTAGCGGCCTACCTCGCTGCTGTATGGTGATTCAACACAGCCATTTCAAGTCATTCGACATGAAAATCGAAATGCTATCGAACGTATCTTTTGAGAAATAGAACGACGAACATCATCGTTTGCGAATAGTTTCAGCAATGTCGCGCTAGAGACAGCTCAAAACTGGCTCGAAGCCGTCGCCGTCTACCACAATTCACGCCAAACTTAACGCGACCGTCTAGCTATCTAGATTCTGGAGGGCGATATGCCCACCGAGTTAGGGCATTTTCTGCATCAGATTTGTACTCGTAGAGTCCCGACCGGAATGGCTTCTCTGTAGACTTCGAAGTCCATTTTGCTCTGTACCTGTTCCCTTCTTTCTCTAATTCTATGATGAGTGTTTCATCGTCTCTTTGCCACTCATACCTGAGTTCATCATCACCCATTTTACGTCGAGTGTACTGCGAGACACTTTGATCACCCACTGTCGGTAAATTAAATTCGTCTAGGACATCTAATTGGAAGCTAGAATAGATATGACCTGCAGAAGGCTCGAGTTCTCGTAGAGCTTTCTCGAGTTCTGCAGCAGTTACAATGCCATCATTGACTAGTGCGTCGGCTGCATATTCTCCTACTCCTCGAATTTCCAAAAGATCGGACTTAGTCACAATTTGACCTGTTAGTCCTCTAATATAGTTCTGCTGATTATATTATCACACAAAAACACCTGATAGAATCCGCTCAGATCACATGCCACGTACAATTTCTGAGGCCTGTTTAGATGCTTGAAATCACCGAGAAGATCCCTCCAAGCTGCGTTCGGTGTTCCGCACCGCTGGCTTCATGACAAGTTCACGGAATCGCCCGAACCATGTTCTCGACCACAACGTTTCACCGTACCGACGCCGTAAGCCGAAAAACACCGATTCAGCGTTCGAGCGTTTGTGATACGTCCGATCATCGATGGGAAGATTTCCCTGAGCTGGGAACCAAAGACATGCGCACCCGAGCGATGATCTAATCAGTCGTTGTGGTCGATGTACTGTGCTTCCCACTCTACTCGCGCTTCGATCTCTCTGGTACCTCGACGAGTGACGGTGTACTCATTGGTCCGTCGATCACGTTGACTTTTCTCGACAAGTCCTTTTTCAACAAGCGTGTCGAGATTCGGATACAGGCGACCGTGGTGGATCTCTTTTTCGTAGTAATCCTCGAGCTCGTCTTTAATTGCGAGCCCGTGCGGGTCATCAAGGCCGGCTATTACGTACAGCAAGTCTCGCTGAAAGCCAGTGAGGTCATACATGGCTACTTTCACATCTTCAACTTTTGAAATACTACCGATATCGTAATGGATCTCACGCTGATAAGATAGTGTGCTGTTTTGCTGGGTTCTCTTGCTGGATATTGATGGAGATTCCTTGTTTAGTACCGGAAGTGACTGAGCAGTATGCTTAGTCAACAGCGCGTACGGCACGAGAAATTGCGAGGCCGAGGATGAGGGCGACGACCACGGCAAGCACCACTGTTGATGACATGCCAGCGGACACGTTCAGCAACGCTGCAACCATACTGACATCTCTCTCATCGAATAGTTAAAAGAAACTGTATCGCTTGCTGATCCGTTGCCACCCGAAGTGAGCTCGTCAGTATCACCGGATGAAACAAAGCTCCTCAGTCAATTTTCCCCGTTAAAGCGCGTATTGCGGTCGATAACGCGCTCGCAGTGGGAACCTGTTGTATCGTACGCTTTTTATTGACGCTAGCGTTGCGATACTGTATGGATCGACGGGACGTGTGGCTACTTCTCCCTCGTCCCCTCCGGACCCTTCCTGCCGATTTAGCTGCGGTTACGCTCCTCACGGCGATCACGCTTGTGAGTGTGTTTGTGCCGGTCATTAACGACACTCCACTGCGAGTCGTGTTTGGACTGGGTTTCGTGTTATTTCTTCCTGGGTATGCGTTTATTGCTGCGCTCTTTCCAGAAGGTGGTGGCCACCCGTCCTCTGATACAGCGGACGATACGGCTGATCCAGCTACCACATCGACCGAGAAACCAAGTGCTGTCCCAGGCACTGACGCAGCTACTGCTGAAGCGGAGGCAACAACTCAAACACCGGAATCGGATCAAGAAGGTATAGACGGTATCGAACGGGTTGCACTCTCATTTGGGCTTTCGATTGCTATTGTTCCTCTGATCGGCTTGGTGTTGAATTTCACTCCGTGGGGGATTCGACTGGTGCCGATTGTCGTCACGGTGGCCGGCTTTACACTCATCAGTGTCGCGGTGGCCGCGCACCGTCGCCACGCATTACCTCCGGACGATCAGTTCTCAGTCCCGTATCGCACGTGGATTACCACGGCGCGAGCGGAGTTGTTCGAGCCTGAGAGTCGCACTGATACCGCGCTAAATGTACTACTCATCGCCTCGTTACTGCTTGCGATCGGCAGTGTTGGTTACGCTGTTGCTGTTCCACCACAGGGCGAGCAGTTCACCGAATTTTACCTGTTAACTGAGAACCCTGACGGAGAACTAGTGGCCGACGGTTACCCCGAACAGCTGGAGCGGGGCGAACAGGTAGAGCTGGTCGTCGGTATCTCAAATAACGAGTATGAGCGTACGGAGTATACGGTTGTAGTCCAACTGCAGGAGGCTACTCAAGAAGGGAATGAGACCCAGGTCATCGACCGACAGGAACTCGATCGCTTCACAACAACACTCGATCATAACACTACCCATCATGAGCGACATCAGCTTGCGCCAACACGGACCGGTGAGAACCTCCGTGTCCAGTATCTGTTGTACGAAGGCGACCCTCCAGAGACACCCACGCAGGAAACAGCGTACCGTGACCTTCACCTCTGGATAGATGTCGCTGACTCCGCTGGTCAATGAACCACGAGTGAACCCGTTGGCGTCTGCCCTGCGATTTTGTGAGCGAGGAACTCGCCGATCAGCTGTACAGCGTCGAACAGAATAGTAGGCTCCGTTGAAATTCTCCTGCGCCAAATGCGAGTAGTATGCTCGAAAAGGTTATTAGCCAAGTCTATCTTGGAGTACGTACGAAACACAAGCAGGGCGTTTTGAGTAATCCCAGAATATATTAATACGGTGAGTGTTACTATACGGGGAAGTCTCAACAGTGGTTCTATGAAAGAATCCTCAGAGGAGCCGCTCATGACTATCGCCGAGTCTCTTTCAGACGCATTGGACACACCAATAGAAGAGTTACCCCCACTCTCTCAGTCAATTGACCCTGGGGGGTTAGCAGCGATCGTTACCGAGGACCCCTCCCACGATGTGACGGTTACATTTTCCTACGCTGCTCACAGAGTTCTTGTTCACTCAGACAACACCGTCTACGTTCACCCAATCCAGAATGACAACACAGACCGATGGGACACGGTACATTTTGGCGAGTAACAACTACGCTGGGACACGGAGACTTACGGAGAACCGAGGAGAAAGCCTCGCGCTTTAGCGTGGGGATGAATCCGACACTACCCTTCACAGTCCACCGTTCGATGGCACGGCTGGATATTCCACGCTGCGCCAATAAACACCTTCAAGTAATTTTGTCTATATAGGTTACATATAGCGAAACAGGTCGTTACTCGCACCTACACTGCTTCCATACGGAACCAGTCTCAGGTGCAAGACGACCTTGATTCGCTCGGGTTTGCAGCCAGTAAGCTCTGGAACGTCGGACGGTGGACATGCAGTCGGATCTGGGATAAAATCGATCACATTCCCAACCACAACGAACTCACCACGTACCTCAAAAACCACGAACGCTATGATGACTTGCATTCTCAGTCAAGTCAGCGAGTCCTTCAAGAACTCGCTGAGGCGTTCAACGGCTGGTACGGCAAACGACAAAACGGAGATACGAAAGCGAACCCGCCCGGCTACCGCAAACACGGCGACGAACACCCGCGTTCCACAGTCACATTCAAGCAGAAAGGTTTCAAACTCGACACTCAGTACGGCCAAGTTAGACTCTCACAGGGCTCGAATCTAAAGGAGTATTGGTCAGACTTCGTACTGTGCAAGTACCAGACTCGCCCCGACGTTGACTTGTCCACCGTGGAGAACGTCCAACAAGTCAAGGTTGTATGGACAGGCGACGAGTGGGAGCTCCACTTCGTCTGCAAAATCGAAGTAGAAGTTGCTGACCCACCGGGCGAGAACACGGTGGGTGTTGATCTCGGTGTCAACAACTTCGCCGCGCTCGCCTACGAAGACGGTCATAGCGAGTTGTACCCGCCCAACTGCTTGAAACAGGACGACTACTACTTCAGCAAGGGTATCGCCCAATGCGATGACTCGGGCTCTGAGCAGGCCACTCGATTGAACCAAAAAAAGTCGGCTCGTCGTACACACTACTTCCACACACTCTCAAAACACATCGTTCAACGATGTGTCGATGAAGGTGTTGAAACCATAGTGATTGGTGACCTCTCCGGCATCCGTGAAGATGAGGAGAGCGCCGAGTCGAAAGACTGGGGCAAGCATGGGAACCTTGATCTGCATTCGTGGGCGTTCGACCGTTTCACCGACCTCCTCAAATACAAGGCCGAGATGGAAGGCATCACGGTTGAAGAGGTGTCTGAGCGCGATACGTCGCAGTCGTGTTCGTGTTGTGGTCAGGCACGGAAGGCGAACCGTGTTGAACGCGGACTGTATGTCTGCGATGAGTGCGGTACAGTGGCGAACGCGGATGTGAACGGCGCTGAGAACATTCAGCAGAAAGTATCTCCGAGTTCACCGAATCTGTCGGCGAATAGGAGTAACGGCTGGTTGGCACAGCCATCGACGTTCTTGTTTGACAAGGAAACTGGCGCATTCGCGCCTCAAGAACGGGCTACGTCGTAAACCACAATATCCCAACCCAGCGGTACGGTGCCGTGGGAATCTTCGCCCTTCAGGGCGGAGAGGATGTCAATTCTACCCCAGTATTGACCGCAACTGGGTCAGATATGACCTACCAAGGATTTCACCTATGGAAACGCTGCTAGCCGATCAAACCACGTCTAGTGACAAAATGATTACGCCGTCGGGGGATCT
>NZ_JBLZNI010000039.1:0-4104 GCF_051194165.1 Halorubrum shenae
GGACGGTGGACTGTGAAGGGTGGTGTCGGATTCATCCCCGCGCTAAAGCGCGAGGCTTTCTCCTCGATTCTCCGTAACGTACAGTGTGTTGTTAGCGATCATGAACTCCCCGACGTAGACGGCATTTCTCTCCTCAAAACGGTACGCGTTCAATATCCAGATCTTCCGTTTATCATCTTCAAAAGCGAAGGGAGCGAAGCGGTCGCCAGTCAAGCGATTCATGCCAGAGTGACAGACTATCTGATAACGGACCGATTCGATGATCAATGGGAGCGATTCACCGAACTCATCAATCAGGCCATCGAATTCCATCGAGCCCAGTCGCACCTAACTGATGTTGAAGCCCGACTACGGGACATCGTTCAAGCCCTCCCCGATGGAGTGGTTATCATCCAAGACGAGTCCATCGAGTATTTGAATCAGGAAGCGCGCGACATCTTCGACATTGAGAATACTGTCGATACCGCCGGGCGTCCGCTCGGTGACGTTATTCCGGCGAGTGATACGTTCTCGAAGAATAATTTGTCGGCCATATCAAGGGGTGAGATATACATCGACCGCGTCGAGGTAGGTTCACTCGGGACCGGCCCCAATTCGACAGCGGAGCTAACCACAGCTCAAATTACTTGGGGGCAAGCTCCGGCCGTGTTGCTGATTATCGAAGATACTACGCAGCGGGAAACCTCAGAACGAGCCTTAGCGCGGATAAACGAGCAACTTCGCGTACTCAACCGGATCACACGCCACGACATCCGGAACGACGTGAACGTTATTCTCGGGTGGAGCGAAGAACTCGCCACACACGTTGATGATGACGGCCAAGCGGTGCTCGATCGGATTCAGAGAACAGGGAAAAACACGATCGGTCTAACGAGAACGATCCGCGACTTCATCGAAGCTCTCGGGATGGACCAGAACCCCGAATTGAACCCGGTCCTTGTCAGTGAGGTTCTCGACGTTGAACTAACTAAATGTCGGTCGATGTATCCGGATGCCACGTTCAGAGTAGATGACGATTTCTCCGAGATCAGTGTGCATGCCAATGATTTGCTCTCATCTGTGTTCCGAAATATCCTGAACAACGCTGTCCAACACAACGACAAGAACGAGCCTATTGTTAACATCGGGTGTCGGGTGAGCGACGAGACGATCCGGACCAGTATTGCCGATGACGGACCTGGGATCCCCGATGACCAGAAAGAAGACATTTTCGGCCGGGGCCAGAAGGGCTTAGACGCCCCCGCAGCGGGTCCTGGGCTGTATCTGATCGACAATGTTGTCGATAGCTACAGTGGTGAAATGTGGGTTGAAGACAACGAGCCCGCTGGCAGCGTATTCGTGGTTGAGCTCAATCGCGTCTATGAGGAGCGAACTAGCGAATGAGCGATGAATCAAATATGATAACCCTCAGCAAGTGTTATACAACTGGTAGCAAAGTAACAGGCAATGACTCTCGCTTCGGAACAACAGATTCAGGTTCTCCACGTTGACGATGAACCGTCTCTTACAGACCTGACTGCGACGTTCCTTGAACGGGAGGATGACAAATTCACTGTCGAGACAGCAAACAACGCTAGCGAGGGCCTAGAGCAGATTGATAGCCACCTGCCTGATTGCATTGTCTCGGACTACAACATGCCCGGCATGGATGGCTTGGAACTCTTGCAAGGTGTCCGTGAGGACAACCCAGACCTCCCGTTCATTCTTTTCACCGGCAAGGGCGGTGAAGAGGTAGCCAGCGAGGCTATCTCCGCCGATGTAACAGATTACCTTCAGAAGGGGTCGGGTTCAGAAACGTACGAACTCTTGGCCAACCGAATTCGGAACGCCGTCAACACCCGACGCGAGACCAAGCGCGCTGACAGACAGGAACAACTGATGCGCCTGACAGAGTTTGCCGGCAACACCGGCGGGTTCGAACTAGAAAGAAAGAGTGGTACGATCCTGCTAACCGTTGGTGCCCGTCGAATCATCAAGCGCCCTGACCAGACTGAAATCCCTGTTGAAGAGGCGATAGAACTGTTTCACCCGGACGACCGCGAAAGCATCCAACAAGCACTCGACAAGGGTTTCCAACTCAAACCAGGTGATGAACTACAAGACACGTGGCGACTCCAGCCGGGCGACGGCGACGAACATCTCTTAGACATTACGATCACTCCAGTCGTCGAAAACGGTGACGTAACGGGGCTCCGCGGGGCTGGCAACAACATCACCGACCGCAAAGAGCGCCAGCAGAAACTCACGCAGATAGAAACGTTGTTCCAGCATACACAGGATGCACTGTTTTTCATCAACGTCGCCGATGAGCCAACCGTCAAACGGGTGAATCCAGCGTATGAAGACGAAGTGGGATTGTCAGCATCAGAGATTCAGGGCCAGACACCCCGGGAGCTCCTTGGCGAGCAATACGGAGGGCGGGTAGAAGCAAAGTACAACGAGTGCATCCAGCGTCAAGAACCACTCCAATACAAGGAAACTGCACGGCTTAATGGAGGGAAATCACATTGGACGACCAAAATCGCGCCGGTGGTGGTTGACGGTACAGTTGAGTATGTTGTCGGTTCGACAAGAGATATCACCGAACGAAAAGAACGACGACGAGAGCTCGAAGAGTACGAGACGATCATTGAAGCACTGACCGACGCAGTGTACGTGCTTGACGAAGAGGGGCGGTTCACCTACGTTACCGACGAGTTCGTCGAGTTGGTCGGCTACGACCGGGGAACTATCCTTGGGAACACACCGTCGCTCATCAAAGATGAGGAGGCCGTCGAACAGGCAGAACACCAGTTGGGACGGTTGTTGTCGAGTGACGGCCCGGAAACGCTCACATTCGAAGTGACACTGCACCCGCGGGAGGGTGACCCGATCGTCTGTGAAGATCGAATGGGAGTTCTCCCGTACGAAGGCGACCAATTCAACGGCTCGGTTGGAACACTCCGGGATGTGACCCACCGGAAAAAACGCGAACAGGAGTTACAGGAGTTAAAAACCAGTACGAGACACTAGCCGAGAATTTCCCCGACGGTGCGGTATTCCTCATCAACAGGCTCTGTTGAAATCCTCAAAGAGTTACCTGTTTAGCCTGTAATTCGACGAGATGAAGGCCCTCCCGAAGTCGCAGATTCTCCGTTTTACAGAGAAGGCGATCAATCTGGCGCGTTGAGCGCTCTCCCGATACACCTCGAAATTTTTTAAACACCGCTACACACTTCCCCAGCACGTTGTTCTGCTGTGTCTCAAAGTTCGGAAGAACACGACCTACCGTAGATTGCTTGACGAATTAATCGAGATCCCACGCATTCGTCGCGCCCTCGGATTAGTTGAACTTCCTACGCCATCAACGCTCTGTAAGGCATTCAACCGGCTTGATATGGCTGTATGGCGTGTCATCTTGACTCTCTCAGCGACGCTACTTCCGACAAGCGGAGTTGTTGGAGTTGATGCGTCAGGATTCGACCGCAGTCACGCTTCGAAACACTACACGAAACGCGCTGAACTCACGATTCAGCAGCTCAAGGTGACGTTGCTGGTCGATACGAAGGTAAACGCGATTCTCGATTTACACGTGACGACGACTCGGAAACACGATAGCCAGATCGCTCCGTCGTTGATCAAGCGCAATCCCGAGAATATCGACATTCTTCTCGGTGACAAAGGCTATGACGACCAGAAGATCAGACAACTTGCCCGGCAACACGAAGTTCGGCCACTGATCAAGCATCGTGAGTTCACATCGCTCCACAAGGCATGGAATGCGCGCTTAAACGCTGATCTCTACGGCCAGCGGAGTCAATCCGAGACCGTCAACTCAACGCTCAAGCGAAAATACGGTGCGTTTGTCCGGTCACGGCAGTGGTGGAAACAGTTCCGTGAACTCACCATCGCTTGTCTCATCCATAACCTTGATCGAACACTCTGATCGGTGATTCAGAAGGTAACTCGTCAACAGAACCGGCGATGAGACGTGGCCGAACTCAAATTGAGTTAGCGATGAAGATATAACTGATAAAGATACGAGCGCCATCCGTCTTCAGTTAAGACTCACACCTCGGTTGTGTAGCGGTAGCGAGCGTCTCTTGTAAGATCGGTCGCTGCTTG
>NZ_JBLZNI010000040.1:0-3229 GCF_051194165.1 Halorubrum shenae
AGTTGTTCTCTCAGGGACAACTAATGAGATTCAGCTTCATCCGTCTCAACCCGTCCGTGTCGTCTATCGATCTCATCAAGCATATCGAGCGTTTTCCGGATCGATGCCCGAACTGCGTCGCTTCGGTTGACGAACTTGCCTTCGTCGCCGACGTGTTCGTCGAGGTCATCAAGCAATTCCTGGGGGATCTCGACACTGACCTTCGGCATACGCTCGTATTCGCAGAGGAATATCTTCAGCGTGTCGCACAGCACACTAGACTCTCTAGAGGTCCTGTACAATACGCCCACAGCATCCTCGGATATGGAAGACTTGCTCAAAACATTCGACATCTAATTCCTCACAAGTGTTGCTGCGGGGGTTCGGGTTCAGTGTCCAACTCCCGCGGACTACGACACGAGATCGATCGCCTGCTCGGTCAGCCGATAGCGGTACGCTGGCCGGACGAACACGATCTGTCCGTAGTCTTCCGACTTCATCACTTCTTCAGAGGATTCGATCGCTTCGACAGCCGTATTGAGCCGCTCCACCGGGTCACCGGACCGCAGGTACTCAATCGTCTGCTCTGGTTCGATACCGAATTCCGCGGCAAGGATACTTCGAATTGTTCGCCCGGCACCGTCGGCGACGGCGACGGACGGTGCTGAGACACGAGCCTGTGGTCCGTCTTGCTCCGCAGCGTCCTCGGAAAGCGCTGTGACCTGTAGTTCGTCGTCGATATGCGCGATGAGGGCATTCAAATTCGCTTCAGCTTCCTCAGTCACCTGCCCGTTCACGACGTCGTCAAGCCGCTCGCTGATCGCAAAGACGTCCGGTCCGGGTGGCGCAGTCTGCGCAAGGATTCCGATATCCACGAGGTGGTTGAGCACCGTTCGCGGTTGGTACTCGATATCAACAGTAAGCGAGTCGATCAGCTCTGCTCGCTTGATCCCCTCTGCTTCGGAATCGATACCTGCGTTGTAGAACGCTTTTGCCACTGTTACCTGGTCATCGACGCTGTGGGTGCTCTCGTTCCGCTCGCGGATATACTGCTCCAAGCGGTCGAACTCGGTGTCGTCACCCGCATCAATTGTGAGCGCGTCGATGACTGCGTCTGGGAGTTCCGGACGTGGTGCGTCACGGTGCCGTTGGGCTTTCTCAGAAAGCCGCGTATTATCGTAGAGGGCACGCGCGACGGGGAGTCCGCGGAGATACTTGTACTCATAGAGAATCTCCACACCGTGTTCAGTCAGGCCGTAGAACTGCGAGGGGAGATCGCGCGCGTCCTCATTTGGCGGGTGCTGATAGCAGTCGATAATATCGTTGTCCCTGAGTACCTCCACTTGGTCCCGGATTGCGGCCTTGTTCTTTGGCATCATATATGCCAACTCGTCGAGTGACGGGAGATGCTCCGGGTGTCCAAGAATGAACTGTAGGATTAGGTGTCGCGTCTCCTGTGACAGGAGGTCGTAGATCTGCCGCTGTTCTTCGAACGGCCCGTCACCCGTCGCGGCAGAGGTGTCGCTCATACTCTCGCTTAAGCATACCTCGACGATGCGAATAATACTTTGGGTCAACCAATGTGGTATATCCGTAGATAGACCATGTCAGTTGGCAAGCTATTTGCTTCCTCGTCGAGGAACCCACAGTATGTCAGATCCCGGTCCGCCCCCAAATGCAGCAGAGATAATGGAGAGCGTGAACGATGCGCTCCAAGGTCTCGAACTCGAACCGCACGAAACATCGGATATACTGTGGTTTGCCAACCAAGAACTTCCACACCTCCATACCCCCGAAGACTCGTATTTCATCCTCGGCAGTTACCGCGATCCGTATCTCCGACGGCTTCGTATTGTTCAGAACGAACTCGACAAGCGGCTCGGTACGTACCCGTTCTTGATGGGTGATCTCCCGGAGTTGGATCTCGATCGGCTTCCGGTGTTTCGCATTCGATTCACTCTCCTCGCTACGCATGCCGACACGATCGTCGCTGTGTATGAACAGGACGCCGGCGGTGAAGTCACCGAACTTGGGAAAATCAGTACCACGCCGTATTTCGACAAATCGTACGTGCTGCCGCGGGACTACACGTGGATGACCGAACAGCACCTCGACACGGAAGCCGACGTCATCGCGGCAGCTGCGACTATTTATTTCAACGATGATCTCGACGACGCTGCCATCGAAGATGAGATCGACTCGCTCACCACTGCCGCCAGCAAGAACAACATCGATCTCACAGCAGCGGCTGTCATCGACCGATTGACGGATCGAGAAGACAGCGAGCACGCACCGGTCTCATACAGCTGGGTCCACCTCAACGAATTCCGTCTCTTCGAACTCCATGACCGGTGCTTCGCATGGTCCACCCCAGATGGGCTCCGTGATTCTGTTGATGAAGTTCCGTAGTGGGACAATAAGTTCGTTACAGTCTAATACAGTGGTTACAGGCCAGTTTCATCGACATCTGTCACCAACACACTTCGATCGTGTTGGGGATCTTGTGTGAGATACAGAGGCTGTGTGTCGGAGTAAGTCCGAATCACTAGAAACGTCTCATCGCAATTGAGTAGGAACTTTGAGGGGGATAAGCGGAGAGTGGAGATTCATGAGTCCGACCGTCCAAGAACTTCAAAACGCGATTCGAGTGGCGACGGGCCGCTTCGAACGGGAAATCAAGGCGTCGTTTACCAAAGAGGAGTTACAAGCAATTTGTGAGGCACTCGGAGTCGATGTCAACGAGGGTGAGCGGCCATCAACACCGCAGATGCGTCAGCTCATACGGGCGCATGTCGGCATCGCAGAGTCACTTGAGGCGGCCGACGATTCCACCTTCCGGAAGGCCGATCTCCAAGCGATCGCTGACGGAGTTGGAGCATCGTTCGAATCGTAGCCACCAGTTGCCCAAGGAATCTGGCTGCTGCTGTTTACGACATGACTCTCCGAATGAGATCGGCTTTTTGACCGACTTACTCCCTGTATCTCACACAAAATCAAAATCACCAATCCAATCTGTAGGCTTATCAGCGGGGCATTCGCACTCCTCAACGACCGGCTGTTTCAGATGAGTGACTCTATTTGGATAACCGGATTTCAACTATGCTTACCAGAGCGATAAGCATGACACTGACACGCAGCGTCCGACCGGAACTTCAGGCGCTGTCAAATCACACCGTCTAGGAGGTTACTCTGTGAGTGTCACCTCCGCTGCGTATTGCATATCCGGGGTTTGAGGGTCGCGGTGTTGGAC
>NZ_JBLZNI010000041.1:0-1922 GCF_051194165.1 Halorubrum shenae
ACGACACTGATCCGCGAGACGAAGCGTTCTCCGACTGGGACCTCGCGGTTGTCGAAGTACTCGGTAACTGGGTGAGTAGCGAACTCGAACAACGACAGCAAGAACGGGTCTTACATGCAGCCACAACGGAACGACCGTATGGGGGCAAATTAGGGTCCAACAGGTAATTGGCGACTGAGTGACTTGGCTCGTAAACCACCCACCAAGGATAATCCGTGATTTACCTACACTAAGTGATCACACCCTCTGTGAGGTTGGGAAGATGTAGTGCTGCAAACGCGTGTTAACCGCCTCATACGACACATAGTTACTTGTCTAAAATAGTACTACGTACTGAGTGACCAATTTAGACACAAACCGTTCCGAACGGCTCTATATTGACGGCAAGTGGCGTAGCGGCAACGATACGATCACCGTCCGAGATCTTGCGACTGACGACCGACTCGGTACCGTCGTAGCTGCAAACCGCGACCAGGCGCAGGCAGCGATAACAGCGGCAGTCAGCGCACAGCAGTCGCTCCGCGAGACAACGCCCGTTGAGCGGGCGACGTGGTTAGAAGACATTGCAGCGGAGATCACTGACCGCGCTGAAGAATTCACCGAACTCATTGTTCGTGAATCCGGGAAGCCCGTGTCTGCGGCGCGGGGAGCTCCCTCGGCCGCGGCCAGTCGGTTCCGTCTCGCAGCCGATGAAGCCCGAAATTTAGGGCGGAACTACGGCGAGTATCGAGAGGGTGCGACACCCGGCCACGAAGACTGGACGGCGATCGTCAAGCCAGAACCAATCGGGACAGTGCTGTGTATCGCACCGTACAATTACCCGTTGCAGACGGCGGTTCTCCAACTTGCTCCGGCGTTAGCCGCAGGGAACAGCACCGTACTGAAGCCGTCGAGTCAGACGCCACTGACTGCAGCACTGCTCATTGACGTGATCACTTCGGCGGTCGACCTGCCGGACGGAGCGGTCAATTTCGTTCCCGGCAGGGGAAGTGAGATCGGCGACACGTTAGCCGGAGACGACCGTGTGGACACCATCGCAATGACCGGTTCGTCAGGGGCTGGACAGCACGTTGCCAAGGAGTCCGGAATCGTCAATCTCGTGATGGAGTTAGGCGGGAACGCTCCCGCGCTAATTTTCCCGGACGCAACGCTTTCCGATGCTGCCGGCGCTTGTACCGCCGGATCGCTCAAATTTGGTGGCCAACGCTGCTCAGCGGTGTCACGAATCTTCGCGCACGAGTCCGTCCACGACGCTCTCGTCGACAAGATCGAACTGGCGATGGAGTCGTGGGAGGTTGGAGACTTATTTGATGAATCAACTGACTTCGGCCCTCTCATCGATGAGTCCCAAGCGAAAGAGGTTGAATCGCTGGTACAGGACGCTATTGACGCCGGTGCAACCCTTGTTGTCGGCGGCGAGCGTGACGGTGCGTTCTACGAGCCAACACTACTGGCAGATGTCCCGCAAGACGCTGCGATCATCCACGAGGAACAATTTGGTCCCGTCGCTGCCGTTACGATGTTTGAGACTGAATCAGAGGCAGTTGAACTAGCAAACGCCGATAAGTACGCACTTGACGCCTCTGTATTCACGAACGACCATGACCGCGCAATGCGGGTTGCCGGGAAAATTGACGCGGGCAGCGTTCGGATCAACGGGGCACCCTCTCACGGACTTGGAGACGTACCATTCGGTGGTAACGGCGCATCTGGAATCAATCGAGAAGGTATCCATGCTGCTATTCAGCAGATGATTCGCAAGAAGTCGATTATCCTGTAAGTGATGACTGATTTAGAGAATAGATTCAGCTGCCGTGTCGAAAACCGCACCAATACGCCAACAAGGTCCATGGACTCCTCTCCGATCACGGCATCACTGAAGACGTGAAACCACTGACCGTGACGGGACGAGAGTCCCTGCG
>NZ_JBLZNI010000043.1:0-1507 GCF_051194165.1 Halorubrum shenae
TTGACATCCTCCCGCGCCTGAAGACGCGGGAATCCCACGGTACCGTACCGCTGGATTGGGATATTAGGGTTTGCAGTCTACCACTTGATCCTGCGGTTGGAATCCGCTGGACAAGTCATGAAGGTAGACGTCAGGCTGTGCCAACCAGCCGGTACTCCTATCTTCACCCAAACTGGGCGAAGACTCGGAGTTACTTTTGTTGATGTTGAGATGGATGTTCTCCGCCCCATTCACGTCTGCGTTGAACGCAGCGTTGCACCTATCACACACATACAAACCGCGGTTGACGCGCTGACTTTCGTCTTTCCTACCGCATGTACAACACGTCTTACTCGTGTCGCGTTCGGGCACTTCCACAACCTCGATCCCCTCGACCTTCGCCTTGTACGTAAGAATCGACGTGAAGCGGTCAAACGCCCAGCCGTGCAGATCAAGGTTACCGTGCCGACCCCAGTTCTTCGCTTGGCCATCTTCATCCTCACGAACGCCCTCTAAATCGCCGACATTGAGACGACCAACACCCCGCTCGACACAGTTCTCGACGATATGCTTAGCGAGACCATGAAAGAAGTGGGTGCGGCGCTCCGACCACTTCGCGTGTAGACGGGTGGCTTCTTCGCCACCCGAGTCGTCGCACTTGGCGATCTCTTTTGGGAAGTAGTAGCCGTCCTGTTTCAAGCGATTGCCGGGATACAGGTCGGCTTCCTCGGTACTGTACGCAACTGCCGCGAAGTTACAGATACCGAGGTCAACACCAGCCGACTCGGTGCCGGGGGCGTCGGGTGTCTCAACTTCGTCTTTGCAGACGAGGTGTAGTTCCCACCGGCCTTTTGAGCTGTCGTAGACGGCACGAACCTGTTGAACGTTCTTGACCGTGACGCCGGGGCGGGTTTCGTATTCGACAAGGATGTATTCCCACGCTTTCGGGTGGCCCTTGTGATTCGCGCCCTTCGAGAGCCGGACTCGGTTGTTCTTCGAGTCGTGTTTGATGCCGTTTTGCTTCCACGTCACCGTCGAACGCGGGTGTTCTTCGTGAACGCGGTTGCCGTGGTCGTCGTAGTAGTTTTCCTTGCGATAGCCGGGCGGGTTCGCCCGATTGTCTGACTTCCTCTTTTCGTACCACGAGTTGAAGGCTTCAGCGAGTTCCTCCAGAACGCGCTGACTGGACTGCGAATGCAGTCCCTTGTAGTTGGTGTGACCTTTCAACTCGTCTTTGAGATCGCCGTGATCGGGTATCTCACCCGTCTCCTCCCAGACTTGCCGGGTGTGGTAGTTAGCGACGTTCCAGAGTTTACTGGCACTCCACCCGTGGCGGTCAAGCGACCCCTCTACCTGACTGTGGTTGAGGATTTTCGCTTTGTGGGTGCGGTGGACTTCCAACATTCTGAAACGCCTGTATAATCATTTATACTCGCATTTCATTTAAAGGTCCGGGTTGAGAACGGTGGAATATCCGGCCCTGCCATCGATGGTGGATTGTGGAGGCGTTGTCGGATTCATCCTGACC
>NZ_JBLZNI010000044.1:0-1466 GCF_051194165.1 Halorubrum shenae
TGTCGGTACTTCACGAACGACGTAATCAGTCGGATTGATCCGTTGCATTGACCGGTAGAAAGTGTCTGGATCAGGATGTGTTCACTATACCAGATCCAGACGGTTATCTTTCGGCCTCAGATGTCAAAGACGTAGCGGAAGAAGTCATTTCTCCACTCCCGTTGCCGGGCGTCGAGGGGAGCCCCCTCGACCCCGGCGACATCTGGCTCGTCGTCATCTTGGCCTGCACCAACCAGAACTCGATTTGGGACACCTGCAACGATACCGACGGCACACCGTGCGACGACACCGTTCTGACGTGGCTGCACACGCTTGACCGAGACTGGCTTGAGTTCGTCGCCAACCTCTTGCTCGGACGCCTCGCCATGACGATTCTCGACCCTGGCCGGTCGAGAATCGTCTCCATCGACTTCATCGATAACCCCTACCACGGCGAGTACTACGCCGACGAAGGCGAACTCTGCTCGATGGCTCCAAAAGACGGCACAACCACCTGCCATCGCTACTGCACGGCGTACGTCGTCTCCAACGGGAAGCCGGTGACGCTGGCGATGACGTACGTCCGAAACGACGAAGACGAGGCTGACGCGGTCGAGCGCGTGCTCGCCCGCGTCGAGAACTATCCCTTCGAGATCGACCTCCTACTCGCCGACAGCGGATTCTACAACGAGCGCGTCATCCGCCGCGCTCGTGATATCGCCGCAACGGTCGTTCACGTGCCCAAAAAGGGTGAGCGGATGAAGGACAAACTCGACACCCACAAGTCGTACATGACGACCTATCGCATGTACAAGGACAGCGAGCGGGAACTCCGTTTCCCGCTCGCGGTCGCTGTCTCCTACCAGAACGGTGACCGGGGCAAGCACGGCGAGGTTGTCCGCGGCTACGTCGCGTGCGGCGTTACTGATCGTTCGGCAAAGCAAGTCGAACGCCTCTATAGGAAGCGGTCAGGCATCGAAACGACCTATCGATTACTCCGGCAAGCACGCGGGATCACGACGACGCGTGATCCCGTCGTGCGGTTTGCGATCATGCTCGTCGCGGCACTGCTGGAGAACCTGTGGCTGGTGCTGCGGTGGACGGTCGTCGCCCGCCCACAGCGGGGCGGGCGCGACCTACCCGAGGAGTTCACGTTCAAGACGTTCTGTGACTGGATTCGTCACGAGCTCGAAGAGGAGTTACGCCGGCGGTGGAAGATCAAAGCGAACGGGGTTGGTGTGCCGGCGTCACAGGCAACGGCCGCGGGCTGACCGAGGTCAGCCCACGGCCTGTTCGGTGGGCGGTAAGCGACAGCTGTCGGCAGAGACCGCCGAAATCCGGGTGAGATCGTCTGTCCGAAGCGGTGGATTGGAACGGTCTCGATCTCCGCCGCGGTAGCAGCCAAGACTGACCGCCAAATCATACAGAAAGTGACTATTTAGTGGTGTTCAGACAGCACTCTCTCGACTCGTTCGAGAAGTAACGAT
>NZ_JBLZNI010000045.1:0-1453 GCF_051194165.1 Halorubrum shenae
ACTGCAAACCCTAATATCCCAATCCAGCGGTACGGTACCGTGGGATTCCCGCGTCTTCAGGCGCGGGAGGATGTCAACGAGGAGTGCCTCCGTGGAGTCGCCGGAGTCGTAGGTGAGCGATCCGGAGTACTCCGGGCGCTCGGCGTCGAAATCCGCGTCGACTTCGCTATTCTTCTTCTCGCGACGCTCGTACTCGGCTTCGTCATAGGCACCCATTGACATGGTACAGACTAGCTTGGAAACTGTCAGATATATATGTGTCGGTGAAATATCGAACGTTCGAACTACTCGACTCACCGGAACCGATTAACCCCGCCGTACGGTAGCACCGTCGTGGCACAACCGATCCGATTCCGGCGCGCGCCCGGCGGCTGGAGCCCCGACCGCGTGCGCTCGCAGCTCGAACGCCCCCTCGACGAGAACCTCGGGGCGACCGCGAGCGACCCGTGGTTCGCGCCGCCGCCCGGATACGAGGCCCGGCGGTTCGATATGGACGACGGTTCGTTCGCGCTGTTCTGCTGGACGGACAGCGACGACGACCCGCCGGATGGGGCCAACGGTGGGCCGACTGGGTACTGGGTCGGCAACACGGAGACGCCGAGCGGGCTCTGGCGAACGGACAAGTACGGATTCGACGAGGTTCCCTACCAGGTCTCTCGGTGGGTCCAGCGAGAGCTGCTCGCCGGACTCCACGACGACGAGCCGTGGCTCGCGGCGTACCCGCACGTCTCGTGGTACTTCCTCCCGGTGTTCTGCTCGAAGGACGGCGCGGAGACGACGCGAGCGTTCTTCCGCGACCACGCAGTCGGGTTCCCCGATGCGACCCGAGACGAGGGGACGGGATTCGTCGAGGAGACGCTCCGCCCGGGGACACTCGACGACTACCGCGAGACGATGGCCGGGAAGCTCGGGACCTCGGAGTCGCTCGATCTGATCCGGATGAGCGCCGCGATCGCGGAGTTCACCGCAGCCCGAATTCTGACTGAGGCCGGCTACGGCGTGACCCCCGAGATCGAGGTGTCGACCGGCCACTCGCTTGACTTCCGTGCGACCGACCCGGACACCGGCGCCGCCTCGTTGGTTGAGGTCACGCGCCCGCAACCCGTCTCCGGACGCTCCGCGAACGATCCCGTCGCGGCGGTCCGCGATACCGCGGAGACGAAGACGAGCGGGCAACTGGAGGCGCACGGAGGCGGCGCCACCCTCGTCGTGGACTGTACGTCCTTTCCCGCCGGCGACTGGGCAGCAGTGCGCGAGGCGAAACCGGAGGTCCGTCACAGGCCGGCCGTCGTCCTCCGCGCGCGTCCGAACGGTCACGTCGAGGGGTATCAGAAGGGATCGGTCCCGATCGATCTGTCGGCCGCGATCGACTGGGTGTAAACTACCCTCCCCTACTCCCTCGGCGCTCTGCGCCTCGGTCCTTGAGGGAAGGGCTTTGATGTGGACTCCCGGC
>NZ_JBLZNI010000046.1:0-1402 GCF_051194165.1 Halorubrum shenae
CATCCGTCTTCAGTTAAGACTCACACCTCGGTTGTGTAGCGGTAGCGAGCGTCTCTTGTAAGATCGGTCGCTGCTTGTGGATCTTTTGAGCGTCTTCGATCAGTCGTTCAAGCAGCGGCGGTGGTGAGTAGCCGAGATACTCACCCAGTTTGTGGAGGAAAAGCTGGGCGTGCGACCGAAAGGTCGCCGCCCAGCGCTCTGTCGGAAACACGAGCTCATCATCCGCCTGCTCAGTGACCAGATCCAATAAGTCGCGGCTTACAAGCAGCGACAGCAGTGCTGCGTATAGTAAGATCTTCACCACGTGTTCGTCGCTCGTGTTGAACTCATCCAAGTTGTACTGCGTCTTCAGCTCACGGAACAACAACTCAACTTCCCACCGACAGCGGTAGATCTCCGCTAAATCCGCCGGAAAGAACTCCTTCCTCGCTAAATTCGTCATGTACAGGTGGTAGTCGTCGGCGTCCTCGTCGCGGACGCCGACGACGCGAAATCGCTTCGTATCTAGTGACCGCCTCCCGTTGTACGGCCCTCGTTTGAATTCGACTTCGACTTCTACATCGATGTACTTCCGGTCAAGGTCCTCGAGAACAACTCGGAGCTGTTTACCCTCTAAGGGAATGGCGCGGCCGCGCCATTCCCGTAATTCCGACGTAATCATCGGGTTCGCGTTCTTCTTCAACCGGCTGACGAAGTAGCCGTCGTTCTCGTCGATCAGCGCAAACCGGCGGTACTTGAAGTAGGCGAGATCGAACAGCATGAGGCGGTTCTCAAGCCATGGCCCTGTCTTGAACAGGGTGCTGTCGTGTGCTTTCTCGTCAGCAGTATCGATCTGTTCAATCGTCTGCTCGGTGGCATTATGGAGCAGGTGGAGCTTCGCTCCAGCCTGCTCCTCATGGGGGGCTTGGAACTGATCTGAAAGAAACTCGTGTAACCGCAACACCGTTCCATCAGCGATCATCACATCTCTGAACCGGTCAATATCAGCAGCCGTCGCGTCAGGAACAGCGACCTCGTCGAGCGCGGTCTCGACGAGGTCGCGGAGGTACTCCGCAAGCGTCGGAGTCAACCGCTGATGGAACCCACTCGGTGAGATCGTCTCATCGGCAGTCGAGTTGTAACAGCGTCTAAACCCGGCGAGTGTTCGGCTTTCGCCTGCGGCGAAGCCGAACACGAATGTCCAGACGAAGGCAGGAATCTGAAGCTTTCGGTCACGTTCGACCACGCCGAGTTCCTCGGCGTGCTCTTTGAGGAACTCAGAGGGAAACAGTGTAGTGAGCCGACGCATAATTCGAGATGAGGAGTCCTTGTCGTGCACAGACTGGACTTCCTCATTCCTTCCGAAAGATGTCCCGATAAGCCACCGCAGTTACGCGGTTTCTTGCTTAACTGAAGACGGATG
>NZ_JBLZNI010000047.1:0-1365 GCF_051194165.1 Halorubrum shenae
GGTGAATCGCCTCGGGGTCAAGCCCCGAGGCTTCCCGTTTCCACGACGTGACTTGCAGACACGGACTCGAAGTGAGTCGTGTCCGTAGCGGTCACAGTCTCCACGGGCGTGTCTTCGGGCCATCCCAGCCCTAATTCAGAAAAGCCTCTCTGTAAGACGTTCATCGCAGCATTCGCGTCCCTGTCCGTCTCAAATCCACACGACGGACAGGAGTGTTCTCTGACCCAGATGGGTTTCGCTGTCTCCACACCGCACGACGCGCACTGTTTGGTCGTGCCTCTGGCTTCGACTTTGACGACGTGACAGCCGTACAAGTCGGCTTTGTATTCGAGCAGGGTGATGAACTGTCGCCACGCCGCATCCTGCTTGTTTCGAGTGTTGTGCGACTGTTCAAGCATCTCCTTCACGTTCAGGTCTTCGACGAATACAGCGTCGTACTCGCGGACGAGCCATGTCGTTATCTTGTGCTGGTAGTCCAGCACCTTCCGGCGAATCCGACGCTTGACTTTGGCAACTTCGACTCGTTGTTTCTCGTAGTTGTTCGACCCCTTCTCCTTCCGAGATAACTTACGCTGTTCGCGTCCGAGTCGCTCGTAGTCGTCTTCGAGGTCGAGCCAATCCACGGTTTTGCCGTCGCTAGTGTGGATGTAGTTGAGTATTCCGAGGTCGATACCGACGCTGTTGCTCGCGTCCAGCGATTCCACGTCGGGTTTCTCGGGGAGATCGGCGTCGTCGGTTTCCAATCCGAAGCAGACGAACCACTCGCCAGTCGTCTCCTTCTTGAACGTGACCTCTTTGATGGTGGCGTGGTCGGGAATCGGGCGGTGGTAACGAATCTTCACCCAACCGATTTTACTGAAGCGGACGTACGCGAACCTGTCTTGGCCCCTCTTTTCATCGAGATCGAAACCAGACTGGTTGTACGTGACGCTTCGATAATCGGTGGGTGCTTGCCGTTCGAGCCGACCAACGTTGTATCCCTTCTCTTTCTTCTTGCGAAGGTTCGAGAGGTTCCGATAGAAGCGTGCGACGGTGGCTTGAGCGGCCTTCGAGTGTAGTTTACTGAAGACGGGCCACTTTCGCTTCCAGTCGGGAAGTTTGTTGTTCTGGTCGTACTCACTCGGCTTATTGTCCTCCGGGGCTTGTTCGTAGTCCCAGCGGACGTGGTTGTAGAGTTGGCGATGAACATCCAAATGCTGTTCCAGTCCAGCCGCTACCTCTTGTGTCGGGTAAGCGTGGTAGCGGTGACTGTATTCCATCGCCGTCTATTGATTAGTGATGTGTTCATTTAGTGGTTTGTATCACGAGTTGTCGGCTTCATCCCCGAGGTCAAGCCTCGGGGTATTCGCCTTGTCCGCCGATAAA
>NZ_JBLZNI010000048.1:0-1280 GCF_051194165.1 Halorubrum shenae
TTTATCAGCGGACAAGGCGAATACCCCGAGGCTTGACCTCGGGGATGAAGCCGACAAATCGTGATACAAACCATTAAGTCAACATATCTATAATCACAAGACAGCGATGGAATACAGTCACCGCTACCATGCCTACCCGACACAAGAGGTAGCGGAAGGACTGCAACACCATCTTAACGTTCATCGCCAACTCTACAACCACGTCCGATGGGACTATACGAACAGTCCTGAAGACGACAAACCGAGTGAGTACGACCAGAACAACAAACTCCCTGAGTGGAAGCGCAAATGGCCTGTGTTCGCGGAACTGCACTCGAAGGCCGCGCAAGCCACGGTCGCACGTTTCCACCGCAATCTTTCAAACCTTCGCAAGAAGAAAGAGAAGGGATACAATGTCGGTCGGCTCAAGCGACAACCACCCACCGACTATCGAAGTGTGACGTACAACCAGTCCGGGTTCGACCTTGATGAAAAGAGGGGCCGTGACAGGTTTGCTTACGTCCGCTTCAGTAAAATCGGCTGGGTGAAAATCCGTTACCACCGCCCAATTCCCGATAACGTCACCATCAATGAGATCACGTTCAAAAAGGAGATGACTGGCGAGTGGTTCGTCTCGTTCGGCCTCGAAACCGACGACGCCGACCTGCCCGAGAAATCTGATGTGGAATCTCTTGACGCGGCCAACAGCGTGGGTATCGATCTTGGCATCCTCAACTATCTCTACACATCAGACGGGACGACTGTGGACTGGCTTGACCTTGAAGACGAATACGAGCGTCTTCGCCGCGAACAACGCAAGTTGTCTCGCAAGGAGAAAGGGTCAAACAACTACGAGAAACACCGCCGTGAAGTGGCAAAAATCAAGCGCCACATTCGTCGGAAGGTACTTGACTACCAGCACAAACTCTCGACGTGGCTCGTCGGCGAGTACGACGCGGTGTTCGTTGAAGACTTGGACGTAAAGGGAATGGTTGAGCAGTCGCACAACGCCCGGAACAAGCAGGATGCGGCGTGGCGGCAGTTCATCACACTCCTTGAATACAAGGGTAAGTTGTACGGTACTCACGTCGTTCAAGTCGAAGCCCGAGGAACAACGAAAGAGTGCGCTCAGTGTGGCGTGGAAACAGCGAAACCCATCTGGGTTCGGGAACACTCTTGTCCGTCGTGTGGTTTCGAGTGCGACCGTGATGCGAACGCAGCGATGAATGTCCTGCAACGCGGCTTTTCTGAGTTAGGGCTGGGATGGCCCGAAGATACGCCTGTGGAGACTGCGCTCCCTA
>NZ_JBLZNI010000049.1:0-1146 GCF_051194165.1 Halorubrum shenae
TAATGACTAAGATAATTTTTGAAAGTTAAGGAAGTTCTGACACCACTTCTTTGCGAAGCTAACTCGTTCTGTGATTTGTTCGAACGTCTCCTGAACGAGGTCTTTGAACTCCGCTACGTCCTCGACGATAATCGGACACATCGTCCATTTGAGATAGTCCCAGACCTTCTCGATTGGATTAAGATGGGGTGAGCTCGTCGGGAGAAAGATTAGATCGATCCCAAGTTCATGTGCACGCTTGCGCGTGTGCTTACACACATGAGACCCGTGCTTGTCCAAGACGAGCAGAATCCGCTTGCCGGGATTCTGCTCGCGGATCTCCTCCAAGACCTCGCAAATCTTCTCTTTTTCCTCGGTTTCTTTGAACGTGACGAGGCTCTCACCATTGAGAGCGTAGAACCCGACAGCCGACTCCTTTATTTTGACTAATGGCCGTTCGATGTGCGGATCATCGACGTACCACACTCGGCGCGAATTATCGTACGGCTGTGGTTTTGACGCATCAAAGAAGCCCAGAACGGTTCCACCGTCGGTACAGACATCATCGTCAACAACCCAGCCCTCCTCATCTTCACCCTTGCGTTTGTTGTGTGGCTGCTCGTCCTCGTCGAGCGCGTCCTCGACGCGCTCTTCGAGAATTTCGTCTGGGTTTTCCGGCTGGTGTGGCCGTTTTGGCCGTGGTTTCGCGTACGAGAGACCAAGATTCCGAAGAAAGGTACCGAGATAATTCGGGCTGTACGTAACGCCGAATTCTTCTTGGAGAAGGTGCTGAATCTCCTGTGATTTCCAGGGCTGGCCGTCACGAAGCATCTCAACCAACTCTTCCTGCTCGTCCTCGTCGAGTTTCGGGGGCCGTCCGCCCCCGAAACTCGGCAGGAGGGCCTCGAGACCGCCGTCATTCCACGCATCAGCCCAGCGACCACCCGTTGTTGCTGACATGCCTTCTCGGTCAGCAGCTTCCGGAATTGAATCGCCTCGATAGAGGTTCTTCAGAAAGCCTAACCGCCGACGTCGATGCTTGTCTTCGGCTTCACGCAGCAGCTCATCGATCTCCTCTTCGGATAGGTGATGCTTGATATCTATTCGGCGCGAGCGTTCCATTACCTCACTATATCTCTTAGATCACAAAAGATTTCGTACTCATTA
>NZ_JBLZNI010000050.1:0-938 GCF_051194165.1 Halorubrum shenae
GTCTCAATTTCCCTCGTGACCGGGACAAATCCGAAAATGATGGTTCCGACGAATATACAGAAGGAGATGATTGCGACGACGCCATGCGTCCTAGAAGAGCCGGCCTCCGCGTAGGCTTCGACCGGCCGAAAGACGCTGATATCTCTTCGCATGTTTGCGACGGTGCTGGCGGTTATTCAGTGGCCGCAATGATAAAGTGAGGAGTCTATTCCGCCGGCACTGACTCTTAAGCTACGTCAGATCGAAGAGCGACGTATGCTACGGCAGTTTCTCGGTGTGCTCGGCGTTCTCACAACGCTCGTTCCGGATCGGATCGTGGACGTATTCGAGGCGATTGCGGTCGAGAACCCTGAAGAAAACACCGTCCATTCGTGGTTTAGTTCCCTGATTCGGGCGGAAGGAATCGTCATTACGCTCGCCGCGTTCCGTGGCGGCCGCCTTTACGCGTGGCTGCTGAATGTCACCGGAATCTTTGGTGCCGTCTTGCTTTTCATCCCGCGACTGTACGAGCGCATTGCGGGACCGCTCGTGTACGAAGACCCAGAATCAGTGGAGTGGAACGAACACCTCACCGACGGCGTCCGCGTGATCGGCGCTGTGTACGTGCTCATCGCGCTTTTGCACTGGCGGCGGCGAAACGAGTCATGACTGATGACCTCTCCGACCGCACGATCCTTCTCACTGGCGGAACGAGCGGATTCGGACGGGTGGCAGCGGTTGACCTCGCTAAGCGAGGTGCGACTGTCGCAGTCGTCGGTCGTGACGAGTCGAAGGGAGCCACCCTTGTAGAACGGTCCAAAGATTTTGTCGGAACAATCGCGTTCCATCAGGCGGACCTCGCGTCCCAATCCACGGTCCGAGCCCTCGCAGCAACCGTGAAACGCGAGTACGACCGGATCGACGTCCTCGCTCACAACGCCGGACTCTCGGCCGGGTCG
>NZ_JBLZNI010000051.1:0-938 GCF_051194165.1 Halorubrum shenae
CGACCCGGCCGAGAGTCCGGCGTTGTGAGCGAGGACGTCGATCCGGTCGTACTCGCGTTTCACGGTTGCTGCGAGGGACCGAACGGTGGATTGGGAGGCGAGATCGGCCTGATGGAACGCGATTGTTCCGGCAAGGTCTGTGGACCGTTCTACGAGGATGGCTCCCTTCGACTCGTCGCGGCCGACGACTACGACGGTCGCACCTCTCTTTGCGAGGTCAACCGCTGCCACCTGTCCGAATCCGCTCGTTCCGCCGGTGAGAAGGATCGTGCGGTCGGAGAGGTCATCAGTCATGACTCGTGTCGACGCCGCCGGTACAAAAGCGCGATGAGCACGTACACAGCGCCGATTACCCGGACGCCGTCGGTGAGGTGTTCGTTCCACTCCACTGAATCAGAGTCTTCGTACACGAGCGGTCCCGCGATGTGCTCGTACAGTCGCGGGATGAAAAGCAAGACGGCACCAAAGATTCCGGTGACATTCATTAGCCACGCGTAGTGGCGACCGCCGCGGAGCGCGGCGAGCGTAATGACGATTCCTTCCGCCCGAATCAGGGGACTAAACCACGAATGGACGGTATTTTCTTCAGGGTTCTCGACCGCAATCGCCTCGAATACGTCCACGATCCGATCCGGAACGAGCGTTGTGAGAACGCCGAGCACACCGAGAAACTGTCGTAGCATACGCCGCTCTTCAATCTGACGTAGCTTAAGAGTCGGTGCCAGCAGAATAGACTCTTTACTTTATCATTGCGGCCGCTAAATAACCGCCAGCACCGTCGCAAACATGCGAAGAGATATCAGCGTCTTTCGACCGGTCGAAGCCTACGCGGAGGCCGCCTCTTCTAGAACGCATGGCGTTGTCGCAATCATCTCCTTCTGTATATTCGTCGGAACCATCATTTTCGGATTTGTCCCGGTCACGAGGGAAATTGAGAC
>NZ_JBLZNI010000052.1:0-927 GCF_051194165.1 Halorubrum shenae
ACTTCCTCATTCCTTCCGAAAGATGTCCCGATAAGCCACCGCAGTTACGCGGTTTCTTGCTTAACTGAAGACGGATGGTACACCATCCTGGTCAAGCACCCACGTTGCGGTCCGCAAATCGTTGAATATCGTGTCGAACTGTCTGGCTCGCTCCCGTTGTGTGGCCGACCGCTGAGCAGATCGGAGGACACGCTCAGTTCGCTCGATGAGTTCGTCGGCCATCTCCTCAACTGGTTCCACGAGTGCGATGTAATCGGTGACACCGGCTCCGATCGCCTCGCTGGCAATGGCCTCGCTCCCGGCAGTAGTACCCAGTAGTACTGGTAGCGCAGTCGCTTCCTCGCGGATCTCTCTAAGGAGATCGAGTCCGGTCATCTCTTCGAGTTCGTACTCACTAATGAGACAGTCAGCGGTCCCCTTTTCCACGATGTCAAGCGCCTCCGTTTTGCCCCCGACTGTATGCACAGTCGCGTTAGTCCGTGCCTCGAGCGTCGTGGCGAATTGCGTGAGCCAGTCGTCTGTTCCAACGAGCAACACCGTCGACGAATCGATGACTGGGGAAGAAGCGATCATTATTCGACCACAGAGATACAGCAATTGGTCCTCTCGGTGCCGATTCGAACTCGCCACCAGTTCTGCTGCTGGCCCAAGTCGGAATACCGGTACATAGCTTGTTTACTATCAAACAGTCCTAGAACAAAGATGTTTGCTACCTAACCCTCAGAAGTATGCGGAGCGGTATGTAAGGTTGAAGTACCGAGCGGCTGATTCACCAATAGAACCGTGAAATAATTGGGAGAAATGCTGAACTCACCCTCTGTATCTCGCACACCAATCCTATCAGCTCCTTAGGATTTCACCTATGGAAACGCTGCTAGCCGATCAAACCACGTCTAGTGACAAAATGATTACGCCGTCGGGGGATCT
>NZ_JBLZNI010000053.1:0-915 GCF_051194165.1 Halorubrum shenae
ATGCGACGCCCGAGAAAATTCATGCATCTGTATTCTGACGATGCTTAGGAATCTCTGGCAAGCTCACCCGATACCCCAAATCTTGGTATCATAGTCCTTTGATGACGCGGGGCCAGCGCGTCATCGGACGTCGCGTGTTTGCGGTGCGGACAGCGGTTAGCACGCGATACCAATGACGCGACAACATACACCAACCGACGGCGGTAGTGACCAGAGCGATGAATATAGCGGCCGCTTCGAAACAATTGAAGCCAAAGCCAAAGAGGCGCTCAGACACGATGACCCGATAATGGATTGTAATATCTCGGTTAGTGCTCACAACCGAGATTATGATTCAGATCGGAACGTAGCTAATCACCTCATCAGAGCTGGTGAGGAGTGGATTGCGGTTCGAACGTGGTCTGAACCTAGTGACGAAGCTCGGCTCACAGTCACAGATTACGGTGAAACCCTTGAGACAGAAGTCTTGGAACTGGCAGGGGACGATGTTGCTGAACGGATCGCTAATGGAGCGCTTGACGCGATCGACAGCCATGAAACGGTCGGGCGACCTGTAAAACCGTTCACTACCCTGGTTCGGTACGCTCCGGATGTTGCGGACGACCTCATAACGGCGTGGGAAACCGCAGCTGACCACGTCGTCAGGGAACGGCTTTACCAGGGGCTTGCTGGGTGGACCGGACGCACTGCGTGGACCGCATATGAAGAGGAAGGCTTCTATCTTCAGGCAGAACAGGCAGCGACGCAATTCGTCGACGAGCACGTCCGCAAAGACGTAAATGAAGACGTGCAGACGACAATTCGGAACATCTGTAGGGAGGCATTGTATGTCGTGATCGTCCAACACCGCGACCCTCAAACCCCGGATATGCAATACGCAGCGGAGGTGACACTCACAGAGTAACCTCCTAGACG
>NZ_JBLZNI010000054.1:0-893 GCF_051194165.1 Halorubrum shenae
CACGTCGATGTGGTCGGGACGAGTTCGCGTGACATTACTCGAATTACTGACGCTATCCACGACATTGGCGTGGAGATTGAGTCGTCGGAAATGATGAGACAGCGGCACGTTCAACCATTCAATCATTTCTTCCTCCAAGGAACGGAAGATACGGACGCGCGCGACAGCACGATCGGGGAAATAGGACGAGTTCTGCAACTGAGTGGGCGGTAGTTGCTTTTGGGGATTCCGCATATCAAGCCCCTAATATTGGGAGAACCAATATTAGCTTGCCAAAAAAAAAAAAACAGTTTTAGAGGCATATTCTGTGGTATCTCGCATACATCAGTATACTTTTACAAAGTACTTATACTCGTACTCGTTCCATTGGCTAATAGGGACGCACCGATACGAGAGGATTTCTTAAAATGGATCTTATGGAAAAAATAGTCTGGGAAATAGCAGACCGAGAAGGCGTTGACCCTACAGATCTCAAAAAGCCCCTGCAAGAGGTCGTTGATATAGATACACTCGAAACTCTCATCGCTAACACCGAAGATAAGCATCATAGATCGCATCTGAACGTGGAGTTCGCGCACTACGGATACACTGTCACTATCGATGGGACGGGAACCGTTAGCATCAGCAACAAACCCAGTACTATGGGCCAGTTTTCGCCGCAAACGCCGGATAGTATCTCGAACGAGTTCGACCATTGTGAGCAAGCAATGAAGCATATCGGAGACGTAATCGCGGCTCGTGAACGACCGTTTGTCGAGCGACTTGACGGCCTCCTAGAAGTCGTTCGCAAAATGCTGGGGATGGAAGGTGCAACACCATCCGTCTTCAGTTAAGCAAGAAACCGCGTAACTGCGGTGGCTTATCGGGACATCTTTCGGAAGGAATGAGGAAGT
>NZ_JBLZNI010000055.1:0-802 GCF_051194165.1 Halorubrum shenae
GTCCATGGACTCCTCTCCGATCACGGCATCACTGAAGACGTGAAACCACTGACCGTGACGGGACGAGAGTCCCTGCGGGGACTCTCGCTCCCGACACCGTTCGACACGTTGCTTGAGTCGTACCTCGACCTGATCGAGTCGCTCACCGAGGAGATTCAGAAGCTTGATCAGACGATCGAAGAGCGCGCTGGGTCTCTGAAGGAGACCCAGCTGCTGATGAGCATTCCCGGCGTGAGTTACTTCACGGCGCTGACGATCTACGCGGAGTTAGGTGGGATCGACCGGTTTGACGGTGACAAGGAGGTCGTCAGTTACGTCGGATTGAACCCGGTGATCCGCGAGTCAGGCGACTCGCGGATCGAGGGGAGCATTTCGAAGCGTGGATCAGGTCGTGTGAGATGGTTGCTCGTCCAAGCAGCTAACACCGCAGTTCATACCTGTAACGACGAGTATCTGAGTCGGTTCTACGACAGATTAGCAAGCCGGAAGAACTCACAGAAAGCAATCGTGGCGGCAGCTCGGAAGATGCTGGTGTCGATCTACCACATGCTTGATCGGGGAGAAGCGTACGATCCACCGGGTGTGACCGCATAGACGAGGGATCTGAGGGCCGCCGGACTGGCGGCCCTCAGTGGCCGGCCGAGGCCCTCCGTGAGCGCCAGCTATCGCCAGACAGCGACCGCACCGCAGACACGTTCCGACCGCCTACCGGCTGTGAGAACAGCAGATCCCCCGACGGCGTAATCATTTTGTCACTAGACGTGGTTTGATCGGCTAGCAGCGTTTCCATAGGTGAAATCCT
>NZ_JBLZNI010000056.1:0-526 GCF_051194165.1 Halorubrum shenae
GTGGGATATTTGCTGGTCTACGACACGACCTGTTCTCGCGGTGCAAAGCATCCGCTCTCGCGGTCGAACAGGTATGTCGATGGCTGTGCCACACAGCCGTTACTCCTATCCTCTCCGTGAGGACTCGGAGTTATCTTCTGTCGCATATTCTCCGCCCCGTTACAATCTGCGTTGGCTACCAACTCGCACGACGAGCAGACGTACAGCCCACGTTCGACACGGTTCGATTTCGTGTCGTCTCCACATCGTGAACACGTTTTCGAGGTGTTCCACTCGTTCTCTTTCAGCACCTCAACACCGCGCATCTCGCCTTTGTATTCGAGGTACTGGTAGATGCGGTCGAACGCCCACGAGTGGAGCTTCTTGTTCCCGGTCTTGCCCCAGTCTGACTCTCGGACGTCTTCCGGCCAACTCACCGCGAGCGTACCGACACCGCGTTCGACACACTCCGTAATGATGGCGTCGGTCAGCGTGTGGTAGTAGTGTGTCTCACGATCAGAGAGCTTCCGACGTGCCCACATCGACT